>NZ_JBANBJ010000012.1:0-153055 GCF_059803515.1 Bradyrhizobium sp. UFLA05-125
GTAGCTGGAAAAGAAGTCCTTAGATGGCCTCCCAAGGCCTTGCTCGAAAACCTCCAATATTTTTCTTCCGCCTGGATGAAAGACCAAGCTCTTCACCTGATCAAGATGAATTCTATCCTCCGCTAGCAACGAGGCCAGCGCATCTGGCATCAGTTCGCGTACCATTGATGGTATCCGCTCTGAGACCACGATCTCAAATCCAGACTCGCCGAATTGCCAGCCCATTAGAGAAGTAGAGTCAGGGTAAAGTAAACTGCTGCTTTTGACGATTTCTAATTTGCCTGCACAGCTTTCAGCTGGGGCGATGAGAAGCGTGGCAGCGCCATCACCAAAAAGGCTCGTAGCGACGACGTTCTTAGGGGTGAGATCATTCGGCTGAAACGTCAGCGACGTCAGCTCTAGAGTAACGACTAGAATACGTTCCTTTGTTGCCCGGCAAATCGCTCCTGCCAAGCCAACTCCAGATGCTCCCCCCGCACATCCCAGGCCAAAAACCGGCGTCCGTTTCACATCTCTTCGCAAACCCAATTTCGAGATCAGATCCACGTCGATGCTAGGGGTTGCTATCCCGGTCGAAGAAATGAATACGATCCGATCGACCTGCCCTGGCTTGATGTCTGCACGTTCGAGACAGCGAGCTGTCGCTTCACATGCGAGCTCTTTGGCCCACGCCAGATATTCGTCGTTTGTCTCACCGATGCGATGATCGCTCAGAAACCATTCGGGCGTGACGCACACGAATCGCTCATCGACAAGCGTATGATCGAACACTGTGAGATATTTTCCCAGCGTATCTGTCTTAGATCGGAAGTGTCGGCCAGCTAGTCTCTTGGCCTCGCTCTGCGAGAGGCGAAATGGCGGTAGCGCCGTCCCAACAGCCAAAATCCCAGACATCAATTCCCCTTGGTGATCGGCGATGGGCTCGAGTCAGGCTGTCCGGGCGGAACGGAAAAAAGGACGCGATGAAATCAGCGCAATGAGGCCGACCTCTTCAGCGGAATTTTCATTCTTTCTGAGCCGGTGTTGAATTTGGCTTTCGTGCCGGTGTGCCGACCACGGTTGCCACGTGTGCATCTCTCCATCAACTGCCATGGCTGGTAGTGGACTCAAGTGGCAATGCCTCGCTTGAGGAGTTGGCATCCGGCGTTGGCACCTAGCACGTTTGGATCATTCGGCCCGGCCAGCGTCCGGGCAATTTCGAGCTCTCTTTGTAGCTACGGGATAGCTCCTTCGGCTTGAGACTCTTTGCGCCGTCGGAGACCCGCCGAATGTCCATTGGCAGGGCGGCCAGGCCCCTCAGCGAACCGGGCTGCAGAGCCTGCCAACGCTGAACTCGCGAACCCATAAATTCCCGCCAGTTGCGCTGCTCAGGGACGGGGGTGATGGAGAAGATATAGGTCGTCGCCAATCCACTGCGCTGTGTAGAGCTGGCCCCTGATGGCAAGCCTTGTCGTTGACGCAGAATCGTTCGGCACGAGTTGCCATTGGCGCAGTTCAATATAGAGACCATCGGGAACGAGTTGGTCACCATCCTGAAAATCCAACGCAACGGCGTATCCGAAGTCTGGCAGGTCGTGCTGCGCTGCCAAACCGCCGTGCGCGGAAGACGATGCCCTAGCTGCGGTCGATGCCGCTCCCACAGATCGCGGGACCGGTTCGAGGCGCTCCTGCACTGATCCGTGGTGTTCAGGCTGCGGAATCAGAATAATTTCAATACCTAGCGGATTAGTTGGTGTCACCACCTCGCGTCTTCCTGCCCAGTGCGCGGTATAGGGCAGACCGTGGATGCAGAAATTTGTCGGCTGGAATAGCCTCGGCAGGAGCCTGTCTCTATCAAGTGCGCGGATCAGCACGCCCGGGGCCGTTTGGGTACCGTGCTGCCAGCCCAAACCGACGATATGTCCGAAATCCTCAACTAGCCGGCGACCGCCGAAGCTCGAGGACGCCTCCGCAGCAGCGGCAGATGACGATGGTCCGGCGGGGGGAGGCCACGGCGGCACCGCAACATTAACGCGTCCGCCAGATTGAGGAAGTGCCGGCGATGCGCCATGCTGTGAAGGGGTTGCCATGCTTTCCAGAAATGGCCTCACCAGTTCATAGTCCTCCTCCCTCAAGACGAAGGCCTCTGGCGACCCCGCGACCTCGGGCGACACACCGGGCACCGCCGAACCGCCGTACCCGGAGGCCGACTCCCCAGGCATCGCAGCCGACAATGGCCCAAAGACATCCGCCACAGGCGCACCTTGACCATCCTCACGCGGCTCTGACGTCGCGGGCGCATACGACGCAGTAGTGACGTGCTGCTGAGTGCGTGCCCCGGCGCTCGGGTCCTCGTGTTCGCGGTATGCCTCTCGAAGGTACCTCAACGCGGACATGATCTTGGGGGCATAAGCCCTGTACTCTTTAGCATCCTGCGTCAACGTATCGTCGTGAATGCGGCCAGCCATTGGCTCCATTTTGCGCTCTTGGAGCCAATCACTGAACCCGCGAAGAACCGACGCGTAATCGCTGACAGTGGTCGGCTGCAGAGGCGAGGGTGCCCTCCTCCTCAAGTAAGAAATAAGGCTCTCGTCCTCGGCACACTTTGCTTTGAGATGATCGCCGGACTTGGCGGTGTGGCGACCCACCGGTGTTCCAGCAACGACCTCTCGAAGGCGCGTCAGCGCTCTTTCGAGCGTAAGGACCTCCTCCTCGAAAAGTCGTAGCTCCCTTGTATAGGCCTGCACATCGGCATTCAGTAGGTTAAGCCGATTGGCCATTGGCGGCCTTCCGGACTTGCGAAGCCATCCGCTAAACCTTCGCGCCGCGTTTGCCGTCCATCGCACGTAATTCCCGGCGAGGTCACTCCTTTTGGCTTCCGTTTCGAAGCGGGAAATAAGTGCCTCGTCGATGTCGAAATCGAGCGTCTCATGTTGGTCAGAGGGCCTGTCTTGCGAGCCATGCCTTTGCTTTTTGTGTGGCGGACTATCCGTCATAGTTCATCTCCGAGCCAGAATGTGCTCCGCACCCTACCCCGGTTGGAGCATCTCAAAAGCAAGCGCCGCGCCAACGGAATCAACGCAAATTCTCAAGCTTGAAGGTTCGCACGCGACAACCGGTCTCCGGTGTTCTAACTCCGACATGCCTTGCACCACCGTCAGAAGCAGCACACGGTCAGCTGTCGTTCGCGCGCGAACAGTTTCAGTTCGGTGCGCTAGCCGCATCAACTGCCGAAAGCGGAACTGAGCTAACCTCAATCAAAACCGGTCAGTCTGGATTGAAGAGAATGCAGATGGCCGTAAACGAACGAGGCGTGTTCGTCGGCATTGATGAAATCGCCCGTCGAAGCTTGCCATGCATGCTGCACGACCAGTTCGAAATCACTTGCCGCACGAAACGCAAAAGCCCGAAGCGACGCTACCCCTGGCTACAAACGTTAAGGCCGCGCGACCAACGACTTGAGCTCGACCGCAACCGTCGCCGCGCTCGTCTTTTACCGTCCTCAGCCCTGGCACGGGCAAGGCGCCCCCAAAAGGGCGGAGCCCGAGCCGAGCTGGAACAGCTATCGCCGTCGCAGAGCGGCGCTGGGCTGAAGCCGTTCACCACTTGTCTTCGCCTGTGGTACTGCCGGGAATGTGCTCCCATTTCACCTCTTTGTAGGTGAACGACCAGTCCTCCATATTCTGGAAGAAGTTATTCTGCGGGTTGATCGTCAGTGGCACAAAGGCCTTGCCTTCGATCAAGGTCGCGTCCTTCCAGGTCGTTTTGAAGAAGTTTTGCGGCTTCGGCATCCCCGCTGGATCGGCGCGGTAGAACTCGCACACGACCTCTTCAAGCACCTCGTTGGTTGCCAGTGCCTGCCAGAGCAGCGGCGAGGCGCGATCGAAAAACTTGGTAAAGACCACCGGCTGATGATTGCGCGTGCCGGTGGCGACACCGCTCGTCATATCGCGCGGAACAATGATTCCACTGCTGAACGCAACAACGGTGATCTTTGACTGGTTGTCGGAGTCGCTCTTGGCGACCTGTCCGATGCTATCCGGCTTGGACGCATCTTGGGAGATGTCGCCCTGCTTCTTGCCTTTGATCGCTATATAAGCCTCAAGTGACACTTTTCGCCTCCATTGTCTGGCACGCTCCCGACCGAGCTGATATGGCGGACATCGCAACATCCGTGCCAAATGGCGTCGGCAAAGGGATCGTTTTTACTGCCGGACTGGATATGGTGGTCAAACAACGCTGCTTAAGATTTCGGACCACAGTCCCCATCAAGGGAAGTCGTCTGCGCAAGTCCAGCGATGTTTCACGGCATAGCAGAGCCTACTCGCTCCAGCCTGCACTCGACGTCCAGAAACGCACGCGTGGCAAGGTCGAGCACAGCCTGCCCCGACACTCGGTAGCCGGTGCGATTGTCAACGACGGCATTGCCCCGTATTGCGTAGACGACCACCGTACGAGGGCCGCGTTGTCGCTGTTCCAGATGCTGCGTAGATAGCCGCAGACGTAATTCACGTCCGTCGCGAAGCACTAGCGAGCGTATGCCATCGGACGATTTCGGCGGCGCGTTAATCATCGGTGTTGGCAGGATGGTTGCGCGCGCTGCATTGGCGACCGCTTCCACCAACGGGTCGATCTCGCGGGTTGCGGGTCGCCAGATGGTCATAAAGCGCTAGGAGATGAGCAGCTCAGGCAGGCCCATCGTAGATCTCGAAAAAGGCACCAGATTGCGACTTGATGCGATTGAACAAGTGCGTTTCGGAGGTCACCACTCCCTTCATGTCAGGATTGTGCACCGCACCGACCACCACCGGCCGGTCAATATCGCCGTTCATGTAGCCAACCAAAACTTCCGTCCCGGCGACCAGGGGAAAATGGAGCCCGGTTTCACTCGGGCCAACATAAGGCTCGAGCTTCCTCACGTAGTCGCTGCCGCGTCCTTTTGGCGCTGCTTCGTCGGCGAACGTAAACTGGAGCTTGTAGCGGCCCTGGTCGTCGATTTCCGCCCGCTCGTTCCACACTTCTCCATCGATCTTGGCGCTGTAGAGGCCGACGCCCGGCGGCACAGGCGTCATAGCGACTGGACGGTAAGGTACGTCCGACCGGATGCAGTGGACCATGTTGTAGTAGGCCCGCCCGTTCCTCGGCAACGCGTTGAACCCGGTCGGAGCCGGCCTGTAGGCCGAGTGATCCGCGGCGACGACGAGATATTCGCCATCGAACCGTGGATGGCCCTGGAGTTCGAAAATGGCCCCTGCGCGGAGCTGCGTCGCATCGCTGTGGGCGATGTACATCGTCTGACTGGCGCCGATTTGCTCCGCACGGATCTTGGCGAGCGTGATCGCTTCGCCTTCGGAAGCAAAATGTCCGCCGAACCGCTCGGCCTTTCCCAAATAGCCGCTGCCTTGTCCGACCTCTTTATCGGCGGAGATGATGGACGGCACCGTTTCGTTATAATCGCGGAGCCCGATCGTTTTTGTCGAGAGAACGCGGCGATGCCGGACAGACAGAATTGCGCTTTCGTCGACGCGGCGGGACGCGCTGCGGTCGCGTTGGTGCGAATAGAGGATAGCCGCGCCGCTGCCGAACTTGATCTTGGGAAATGCCAGGTTCTTGTCGCCAAAGACAACGGTCTCACCGTCGTCTTCCTGTTTGAAAAAATAGAAAATTCCGTTCCGTTCGCAAAGGCGCGAAATGAAATTGAAATCACTTTCATTGTACTGCGCGACATAACTTCGCTTTGGATAGCTATCCAGATTGTACTCGGCAGGGATGCTAATGGCTGCCCTGTTCAGCTCCTCTTTCACGATGTCATCCACACCGACCGGTTGGCCAGGGCCATAAACGCGACTCGCTATCGAGAGTTCGGTAGCCGAGAAGCGCGGGCGTAGAACGAACTGAAGCACCCGCAGGTCAGTTACCGTCGGGTCCAGTTCCTCTACCTGGGCGCAGAGGCCCGAGGCAATCCATCGCCCGCACGCGGTTTTGACCGTCAGCCTGGCGCGTTCACCAATCATTGAGCCGATATCAGCATCGCTCGATGTCGTGGCATAAACCAGGTAGCTGAACGGCAAGGAAATGCACTCTGTGCCTTCGAATCCTTGCACGTCGAGCTTGAGCTCCGGCTGACTGAGAATGTCCAGATTCATACTGAGATTGTAGTCGGCCATCGGTTCACCACGTCGAAACGTCCGCAGAGCCAAGCAGCTTGTATCAGTTGCCGCGGAACGAGCTAACGTCCGAGACGGCAAGCGTGTGCCCGCAATTCCCAAGTATGGGAATGTTCAAATAGTATCTTATTTCCTTACACGCTTTACGACAGCCGCATGGCGAGCACCGCCCCACAAGCGGTAAAACCAAGGCGGTCGGGTGAGACTCTGGACGAACTCACTGACCGTCTGGATGCGGTCACGGCGGTTGAGGGCAAGACCGGAGGCGAGTGCCCGCCATTGCGCTGTGGAAATGGTCGAAGGCGGTGCCGGTGTCAGATTATCGTAGAGCGCCTCATCGGCCGGCCGATGCGCATATGGATGCATGCCGGTCAAGACCAGATAGGCGACCACAGCGAGAGAATAGACATCATCGCTTTCCGCCCGCGGCTCACCCATCAGCATCTCTGGCGAAGCATAGGCCGGGGTCATGAGAGCGATCTGATCGGGTGGCGCCGCACCCCTTTCGGTTCGCGGCGCAGCGTCAAGCGTCAGCACCGCGCCAAAGTCCAGAATTTTGATAGCGCAGTCTGACGTCATAAAGATGTTGCCCGGTTTCAGATCGCCATGGACAAGTCCGAAACGGTGTATATGGGCGAGCCCCCGCCCCGCAGCGCGGATGATACGAAAGGAAACAGCGGGTGAGAGCGGACGTCCCTGATTTTCAATCAGGATCTGCGCCAGCGACCGGCCCTTAAGAAACTCCATGACCAGGTAATGGTACTTGCCGTCGTAATCGGAATCATAAATACGCACCAAATTCCGGTGCGCGACCATACGAAAAAGACGCGCCTCGCGATGCAGCAGCCCGATCAATTCCTCGCGCATCCTCGGATGCGGACGGATAACCTTCACTGCCACGTCGGGACTTGGCTCGCGCGCCCACAGACCAATCCGATCGGTCGCGCGATAAACGGTGCTGATGCCGCCGACGCCGATCACCTCCACCAGGTCGAAACGACCGCCGAGTACGTATCCCACGGGCGCGACCGAGCCCACCGAAGATGGGTTCAAAGTGCATCCTCGCTTAAGCTGATCGCCCAGACATCACCGGTTATTCCACGTCCGCCGTCCCAGAGCAGGCAGAACGCCGAGGTCGCGGTATCGATTCCAAATCGCAACGGCGAGCAGTAGCCCGACGGCCAGGGATCGCCTTGCGCCAGATGCGATGCCGCCAGGGGCTCGTTGAGCCGCTGATTCCTCGACCCGACGAGGCACCAACGGCCAGACTCCTCCTGCAGATACAAAAGAGGACTCCGACGCCCGCTGGTCATAGGCTATCCGGGCACCGGAACGAGCGAAGGACGCTCAGGCTAAAGGGATTGCTTACACTTGCTGCGCGCAGTTCGTAGGTCACGCTGGTCCCGTCCGGCTTACCGATCGTCATGGCAAACCGATCCGAAGCGCCGCCTGAGGCCAGTTGTGACGTGTCGAGGAGGCGGAACAGTGCCCAGGGGCCTGACCGTTCGATCCTCTCCTCGGTTTTGTCCGCCGCGGTGAGCGTAATGGCGGCAATACTTGCATCGGTTCGGGTCGGCCATTCGAGCTCGTAGGCACGCGGCGCCTCGTGACGATAGGTGATTTCCCTACCGTCCAAGACAAACGTCGCGCCCATCAGTTTGGGGCTGAGATAAACTGGTTTGATGCTGAACTTCACTGCCGGTGCCGAACCGGGGCTGCTGAAGAACGCATTGCGGATCTCCCGCGCGCGCTGAAATTGCATCAATGCATCCGCGCGGATTGGTGCCTCCGCCCCATCGATGATCGCTGGTGCAAGGCCGGTCCGACGGTCGACGACCAGCGGCGAAAGGTATTTCTGGGAAAAGTCGTCGACGATGCCGCCAGGACGGAAGAAATCGCCGAAGTCCTTGAGCGTCATGTCTTCACTCGCCAATTCGAACACTGGATAGCGCTGGAAAATGATGCCCTGGCAGACCGGGACCACTTCACGCGTCCAAACCGCGTCGACATGGTCGTGCGCCCGCTTGAGCAAGATGTTCCACGTTTGAAGCGCCGTCTCGTTCATGATGGTGCGGATCGGCTCCGGTCGCAGCGCCGAGTCGGCGCGCAGGCCACCGAAAGCATCGTTGTTCGGATCCTTGGCGCGTCGTTGAACGAGCCGAAACGCCGCCTGGTTCGGATCCGGTGCAGTCGCGATGTTGGCCATCGCCACATAGAGGCCGCCGAAGAGACCACGGATATGATCCATGCCCGTCGGCTGTCCAGACGCCCCGTCTGTAGCCAGTTGGGCCAAAGGCCGGAAGGCTTCGGTGATCCGCGTTCCCGGCCAAGGCGCATCGCCGAACGCAGCATGGAACAGAGCACCCGCGGCTTGATGGCCGGCCGCCGAGGAGGGCCCGGCGGCGGGGCCTGTATCTCCGGCCTTGGCCGGGGTCTGCTCTCCTAACGGCAGCAGATTCGAATTGTCGTGCACTAGAGAAATCATCTGCTGCAGCGTGCTTTGCGAACCGGCCATCTCGCGCATGATCGCTGAGCCGCGTTGCAAATCGTCAAACTTGACGACGTGGATACTGCTCAGGGCATTTGTCCAAACGCGGATATAATCGTTAACATACCGATCCATGACTTTGAGGGCGATCGGTTGAATATCTGCCGTGTCGAATGGGGCGCCGGCGAGTAGCCAGTCGGCGTTCTGCTCTGCTCGGACGATAAGCGGAAGGTTCGGCAACACGAAATTGAGAAAACCGTCGCGCGTGAAGATGCCGGGGATCATGGCACCACCATTCGCATAAACCGGTTCCTGCTCGTCAATCGCGGGAAGACCAATTTGGAAGGTGCGCATTTGGGTGATCTCAAGCTGCCCGGAACCCAGCAGACGAATAAAATCGACCGGCCGCAGGCGCGTGTTCTGCGCGCCTTCGCGTAGGAGGCGAGCATAGACCTGCTCGACCACAGGACGCTTGTTTAGCCGGGACCGCACCGCTCCCGCGAATTGCTGGTCGACACTGATGGGTTTCGGCAGCAGTTCGATAAGCCGCGTAAAATGCTGGTTCAGCTCGCCAGCCGACGTCGGATCGAGCGCAAATGTGCGCGCGACTTCATTGCGCGCAGCCTGCTCGACTTCGCCACGGTCGAAATGCCCCGGATCATGCAGCATCCAATAGGTGCGGAACACCTCCTTGACCTGGTCCAGCAAAGCATCGTTGCCGGCGCGCAACAGGGCATCGATGCGGACGGCGAGTCTGCCCGCGAAAACCGGCAGCAGGCGATTGAGCAGAATGCGGTCGTAGGTATTTTGGGCGGCTGGCGCAAGCACAGGGGGCGCGGAGATGCCGAGATCATCAAGCTGGGCAAACCAACCGTCTTCCCCAGCCAATAGACGTAGCCGGCGCGCGGCATTGAGTGTCGGCAGGATGGCCTTAAGGTCGAGCGGTCCGCGGTTTTCCAAAAGACGCGCCTCTGTAGTCTGCGCGGCCAATCTGGTTTGCTCGATACGAGCCTCATTGCGGGTGAAGGCACTATACCACAGAATAAACGCAGCCACCGTTAGCACCATTGCCACGATATGCCCGCCGCCATGGACCAGAGCGAGCCGGCGCTCAAGTTTCGAATTGCGGCCGACTAATCCCTGCTCAGCGAAGATCACTTCGGTCAGCAACTGCTTGATAAAGAATCCCCTTCCCGGCTCGAGCGTCGGCACGCGCCGGGTCAACTGCAGACCGACGTTTCGGCCAATCGCATCGACCACGCGATCGATTGGCTTTCCCTCCTGTGTGCCGCTGGTGAAGTAGACGCCACGTAGCATCGGCTCCACATCGAAGCGCTGCGATCGGAAGACCTCACCAAGGAAGCTCGCGATTTCGCTCCGGACACCCCAGAACTCCTTCGGAAACGCATACATGAGTCCCCGTCGGTTGAGATCGCGTTCGCCGTGCATGCGAAGGGGCAGTCTGGCCTCAAGTCGCTCCGCAAGCTCCTGCATCTCCAAGCCCACGGTCTCGCCGATACGATCGCACGGCCTAAGAGGAAAGGTCTTGCCCCAGACTTGGGCACGGCCTTGATTGTCGAGATCGTCGAAATATTCTGTAAAGCCAGGCACCATATCGCATTTGGTCACCAGCACATAAACCGGAATGCGCATACGAAAGGTCTTCAGCAGTTCCTGTATCCGCGAGCGAATGGCCTCGATGTGCTGTCGCCTCATCGGCTCGTCCCGCGACAAAAGATCGGCCAAGCTGACAGCAACCAGGATACCGTTGATGGGCCGCCGGCGCCGATGTGTCACGAGAAGATCGAGGAAGCCGCGCCAGGCCGCACGATCGACCTCGGTATCGATGTCCTGCGTCGTGTAACGGCTTGCCGTATCGATCAAGGCTGCTTCATCTGTGAACCACCAGTCGCAGTTTCGTGTACCGCCAATGCCGGCGACCGGCTCGACTCCAAGCTGCCGGGAGAGCGGAAACTCGAGCCCGGAGCTGCGCAAAATCGTCGTTTTACCCGCGCCCGGTGGGCCAATGATGATGTACCAGGGCAGTTCGAACAGATAACTTGGTCCGCGCTTGCCCGCGAATACCGTATCACGCAGGACCTTCAGTGCATCCTCGAAACGCCTGCGAATTAATTCGACTTCCTCCTGGCTGCTCTTGCCGGCAGGTCCGATCAGGCCTTCGCTCTCCATCAGTGACTTGATGATGCGGCGGTTAGTGCGGCGCGCCAGCCAGTAACGGGCAAGCGTGACGAGCACGACTACGAGCAAGAGACTCGCGATCGCGCCGGCGCGAACGGTTGGCTGGTCGAGCGGACGTTGCTCGAACACGACGAGATGAGGACCGCCGAACCAGATGAGCAGGCTGATCGCAAGCAAGCAGATGATCGTGACGATGCCTCGAACCGAGAAGAGTGCCGCCAATTGTGGGCCGAACACCTGCGCCTCCCCTAAAGCCCTGAACGGCCGATCGACTCGAGCAACTGCTCTACATCCGCCATTTGGTTTCCGAGGCGCCACCGGAAAAAGATGTAGCCGATGAGCATCACAAAAGCGGCAATGGCGAAAACGGTCCACAAGGACCCGTAGGTGCGCAGCCCGGTGCGGGCTTTGACGCCACGCCACTCGCCCGACAGTTCTGCGGGCGGCGCGGTGGTGTATTTCCCCAAAAGGCGATGGACCTCCGAACGCAGGTCTTCAAGCCGCTCGCGCCCTCCATCCATGACGCGATATTTGCCTTCAAAGCCCATCAGCAAGCAGAGATTGATGAGCTTAAGCAGTGCGAGGTATTTGGTGGGCTCGGCCTGGACGCGCTCGACGATCTGGAAGACCTTTTCGCCGCCCCACGTCTCGTTGTGGAACTGGTTGAGCAGGCTATTGTCGCTCCAGGCGCTTTCACCGCCCCATGGCGTGGTCATCACCGCCTCGTCGACCAGCGCGCAGATGACGTAACGCGCAGCGCTCACATCGCCGCGACTGGCCTGGTTCTTGACGGCCCACTCTTCGAAGCGGCGAATTTGCTCGACAGTTCCACGACGCATCGCCGCTATATCTGCGTTCTCGACCATGCGAAGTTGCGCGACAATTAGAAAAATCGGTGTCGCGGCCGCAACCAAAGCGTCTTCCGGCGCCGTTGGCTCGAACAGACTTTGTGCGACAATTTCAGCATGGTTGGCGATCCGCACCTCGCCGGGTGCGGGTGATGGCGTGACGGGGAAGGCTGCTGCGGCAACCTTGGACGGAACGCGAAGGGACGATTGGTCGCGTTGAATATGACGGGTCGGACCGAGCGGTCTGCGTCCAATGACTGTCGGCTCATCCATGTGTTTCAGCCTGGTTAGCCACACGTTCTCCGCGGACGGCCCAGAACTCGAGATGCAGATCCGGGTAGTCACCGCTGACGTGGAAGGCGAAGGCCGCCGAGCGCGGCAGGGTGCGCCACAGCTCTACTGATTGATCGAGCTCGAAATAGACAGCGTTCTGGATGTACGGTATCTGGCGCGGTGCCACGGGCAGTGCGCGAACAGGAATACCCGGGAGCTGAAGATTGACGAGATCTCGAATCTGCTCGACCGAGCCTACCTTCATTTGCGCGGGAAGCTGGTTCCGCAGCGTCTCGGTGGCCACACTTGCCACTGCTATAAGAATGAAGCGAGCGTCCTGAAATAAGGCGCGATCAGCGATGACAGCGATCAGGATGCCATAACCGCGATCCTGTAGCGGGAGTGAGATCGCGGCGCCTTGGATTACGACGGACAACAGCTCGCGCAGAATACGAACCAGAGCCGTGAAACCGGTTTCGAGATCCTCATGGCAGTAGGCAGGCATATCTGCGGGTATACGGCGGTCACCGGCGAAACTCGACAGCTGTCCTGCGAGGCCGAGCAGCGCGCGGAAAAGTGTTTCGGGATGATGCCCGCGCGTCGCGGCGAAATGGTCGAAAACGGCTTCGGCGCCGTTCACTACGGATAACGTGACAAGGTCGATCAGCCCCGCGCCATCTGCCCTCGCGCGGGATGGATCGGCGCGCGCGGCAAGAGCATCAGCGCGGGTCCGAAGCAACGACCTGATCTCGTTCAACAGCACAATCAGCGGTTGGACAGCATGGATATCGAGGGCCGGCGGGAGATAGGTGTCGGTCAACTTAATTGCGCCGGCCGAATCGATATCCTGGATTCGGCCAATCGGCATGGTGATCAGCTCGCCTTGCTCCTCACTATCGAACACAAGGTGCGTTGTTAGCGCCGCAACATTGATATCGACGGAAGGCTTCTCAGGCGCAGTCGCATTCCGGACCTGAAGGACCTCCTGACGATGACGGCTCGTAGGGGCATCCCCAGGAGAGAGTTCATTGCCGGCGTGCCGGCGCCGCGCCACAGCGATCTTGACCGGCAAGTTCTTCGCCGCAGCTGGGGCTGTTCGCCCAGGTGGAAGCTGGCCGTGCTCAGGCAAGCGAAGCGCCGTACCGTCGGGCATAATGGCTTCGAGCTCGGTAAGGACGACCTGCCCGAGCGCGAGGCAGCCGCGATCGAAGGCGATCCTCCGAACACCCCAACCATGACCGATCAGACCGGCGATGCGATTCTCGAGCAGTTGCTCGACCCAGCGGTCGTATTGCTGCAGGTGCTGCGGCCGCACCAACATGCCTTCCGACCAGATCGGTTTACTCGTCCCAGACATCGCCGTGTCGCCTTGTGAACTCTAGTAGTCGGCATCCGCTCAAAGCCTCGCCGCGACAGTGACAGAAGCGATTAGAAGATTTTCCACCAGTTTTGGCTGGCTTCAACGCTGATCGCATGCGCCGTCAATTTCACCAAAATCGTGTTGTCTCGGTCGGGTTTGATTTCGGTCGTTGATCGCCATTGCGCATCGTTACCCAGTCGGAAACCGGCGATCACGCCGATATAGCGAGTTTCAATGGGCGTATTGCGCTCGAAATCGTATTTCTCGCCAGGCTTGAGTTCAGTCTCGCGCTTAGCCACCAGATCGGGCCCGAGGCGTTTGGCGTCGTTGTCGAACAGCTCGAAGAACTGGGCCTTGTCGAAATTGGTCGTCGACTTCAGCTCATAAATGCGTACGACAACAGGCGAAGGCTCACCACGCGCGTTCTGATTGACGAGCGGATCGGCCTGAATGATGACTTTGATCGGCGTTGTCTTCAGGCTCTTATCGATCGAGCAGCTGGCCACTGCGGCGGCCGCCAGAAATGCTCCGCCAACGAGAGACAACCGCTGAAGTTTGGTCGGCGGCACCGTCATGTCGCGTTCCGCTCGCTTGAACCAGGTGCCGAGAGCCGCGTGTTGTAGGTTCTGGTAAACTCTTCTGCGATGTAGGCGCGCGCAGTCCGATCAATGTCATTGATCATGGATTCGTGCAACTCGACAAATCGGTCCCACAGCTTGGCCTTGTTGATGCGGGTGCCGAAGAGACCTCTATTGACGCCATCGCTCTCGATCCGTTGTGGACTCATATGCGTCAAGACATTGCTGACCGCCCCTCGCATCGCCGCTATGGCCGCGATCTCATGCGCTTTGATGTCGCAGAACCCTTCACGGACCGATTGGGAAAGCGGCAGCAAAGCATGATCCTTCGCAAGCGCCTCGCGCAGCGCGCTATGACCGCTCTTCATACACTTGAATGCATTGTTGTCGCCAGCGCGCCCTGCCGGCTGAATGTGGAGTTCGTTCTTGACCGCGGTCCAAGCGGCCAGAGTCGATTGTAGACCGTTGGCCGTTTCGGCGATCGCGCGGCCGAGTTCAGCGAGGACCTCCTGGCGCTGCGCCAGCGGCAGACACCCCGGATCGATCCCCAATGCGTTCCAGAACTCCTGCAGTTCATCCGATTCTGCCGGCGATGACGCGGGGGAAAGTGAGGCTGCAAAACCCGTTGTGTCGTGAACCCCTGGAGCGTCGATCGGCCTTCCAGCAACTTGCTGGTTTATGACGGCCGACGCATCAAGCCTGCGCTCTTCGGGACGGTCATCCGATGCACCGGGAGCGCTCAGTGGTCCACGATCGGCAGAAGCGGAATTGATCGGATTGGACGTGACTTGAAGTGGGGTGCTTGGTGCGTCGAGGCGCGAATTCGCCTCTAATGCCGGCGCAGGCGGCGGCGCTCTGAATGAGTCCCCTTCCGGCAATAGATCGCCAATGTCAAGGTCCTCTGGAATAATCGGTCCAGGACGGCCAGTCGCCGGTGCAGTCCAACTTTCCTTGAGTAGTGTAGGCGGTCGATGCAATGGCTCGACAAATGAGGTCTCAGCCTGTGGCAACGGATGCGAAGGAGGTTCGCGCAGCCGCGCATGCAAGGACGGCATCTCCGTGTCGGCCATGCTCGACACTTGCGCCATCCGAGACAAGTCTGAGAGCAGATCTGGCTCGGCTGATCCCGCGTTCTTGGCGGGAACCGCGTCTTCAAGGAGACACAATAGATCGCGCACCTGTGGTGAAACGACCGCCTGCAGCCTCTCTTCCGCAGCTGGATGGGAGGACGACCTGCACCCGTCGATCGCGGTTAACGGATCGAGCGAAATATCTATATCCCTGCCCAACAGCCCGGGAGCCGTAAGGGGTACATCGGCCAGCTCCTGCGCGACTGAGGGCGACGGCACGGCCGGCGCTGCGCCACCGATGCGCACGGCGTTCGAAGCTGTTAGCCCGAGCTGCTGACGTTTCTCGTCAGGATCGTACTCGATCATGACCGAGATGATGTAGCTTGCCATATATAATGTATCGCCATCGGCCAACGGCGCCGTGTTGCCGCGTCCCAACGGCTCGTCGATGGTGTTGATGTAGACGCCGTTAGTGCTGGTGTCCGTGACGGAGAATCCGAGACTGTTAAATGCGATCTGCGCATGGCGCGCCGATAGAGTATTTGTTGGATCCGGAAGCTGCCAGCTGCAGCCAAGTCCCCGCCCGATAACGCCACCTTCCGGTCCGAACGTATGCATTGCGTTTCGGCCCAGGGCTTGCGCGTTCTCTCCGATAATTCCGAGTATGAGATGCATCCCATGCCTTGTTCGACTTCGCTTTTCCGCGCGGCTGCGTATGCGCCCGCCGGACCAGACTTGTGCGAGGCGCCAACGTAGCTACCTCCTTCCGTGTTGTGAGGTCGGTCGACCGTTTCGCGCGCTTATTCGCTCTTTGTGCGCTCTCGGGCACGGTGAAGGACGCACTGACTTTTCCCTCTCAAAAGCGAGTGACACGGGTGCAGGAGAAGAAGATCATCGCCCGTCCTGCGTGTCCGCATGCACCTAAACTCCCTCAGTCTTGCGGCATCCTGCTAGCAACCGTCGTGCCAACGGCTCTCGCGCTCCAAACTACTGATTGGGCCTTGAAAGCCGAGACGCGGCAAATCGCGGCCGGTGTTCTGAACGTGACAGAGGCGCTATGGCTGTCAGATACTGGACAAGGGTCAACCTGGGGCCTCGCTCCGATATGGCACCTTCACTTCATCGCCAGCGTCCCCGATCCTCGCGGGCTCAGCAACGGCCACTTCGGCGACCGCTGGATGCCCGCGGCCCTATCCTCTGGGTTAGCCCTTTCAAGGTGTTAAAACGAAGGCCCGCCAGAAGCGCGCGCCGGACTTACCTCGAACCTGCCGAATGAACTTGCGATGGCAATCACAGCAGAACTGAGCTCTCTATCGCCTCAACTGGCTCTATCAACGTCGTCCAGCCCAATTCTCCTTCACCCAGAACCCATTCCGGCATCTCTCTCGCCGCCAGTTCTAGCTTGAGGTCCCAGGCCAGCGGCTCGCGCAAGATGGCACTCATAAGACGGCAAAGGATGGCGTGGGCCTCCCGAGCGGGCAGCAGCGACAAAAACTGCTGCTTGCTGAGCGGACCGAGGCGAAGCCGAAATTTGCCCACTATGTCCGGCATCGTTTCGCCAGCAAGAGTATCAAAGCCGAGCTGAATACCGGGACTACCTAGACGCCACTGCGCTTCTGGCGGAATATCGATTTCGCGCCAGATGAATTCTTCAATCCGAGTCGGAACGCCCAAGTGGCTGGAAATGACGCCGGCTACGAGCTGTGCCGACCGGCTGTACAAGGCAAGCTGACCTGCATGAGGCAGCAACCGGGCCCGCCATTCCCGGTCATCAGCTGTGTTTTCTGCGGGCATGAGCCCAAAAAGCGCACCGACCAGCACCGAGATCGCGTCTGTTGCTCCCTCCTCGAAACGCAAATAGTGGCGATAGTACCTCCAAATTCGCAGCAGCAGGCTAATGAGACGGTGATTGAAAAAGTCGAAAAACTGGCCGAGCGCTCCAGTGCCGTCCCCATGCATGACGCGTTCGGTAAAAAAGGGGGGCAACGGCGAGGATGGGCCGTGCAGCCCCAGGAAATTGACAAACAGCTCCAGCCGCTTGCCGGCCTTGACTTGGCTGATCTTCGCGATCTCTTCGGCGGGAAAGCCGAGCATTGGCGCCGCGCGGAAGCGCACGGCCTCGCGACCGGGATCGTCGGTGGATCCGATTGGTGGAGCATCGCTGAAGCGCCGTTCAAGAAGGGCTGCGAGAGAGAAAAATCCGTAAGTCGCGAGCTCCTTGACATCGTCGGGCGCGGTCAGAACGGCGTGATCTGTCCGATTCTCGCTGGCCATGTGTAGTGCGCGTTGCTCTCCGTGCCATGGATCGAAAACCGGTGCAGCATGTTGATGCCGGCGAAGGCGGCGAGGAAGCCGTCGAGTACCGAGCCCAATAGGAATAATTCGCCCTCACTGCCGATCTTGCTGTCGGCCACGGCCAATTCGATGTTGCGCATCCGGATCGGGGCGCCGCGCACCACATGATCGGTATCGGTGGTCACGACCCGGTCGAGGCCCTCGAGTAACAGCTCCAGGCGACGGCGCGCCTGACGGTCGTACACCGCTCGAAAATCGTAGCTGGAAATAACAGTCCGCAAGGCATCGATATTGACCATGGAGCCGTAATTGCGCGCCAGATTGGCCGTCAGGCGCCGCAACAGGCCGGCATTGATCGGTGGTGGCACCTCTGCAACGACACCGGTAATGTTGGAAAAGGTGACGGAACGAGGCGTGTCGGAGGAAGGCTGGTCCACCGCACCAACCGGCAGCCGCTCGGCGATAGGTCCGTTGGAACAGGTCAATCGAAGCGAGACGACATCGATCGGCGGATGTTGGGCGATGTCGAGCCGATCAACGAAACTCACATAGTGATCGATGCCTCGGCCGACTACTGCGGGGCGAATGCGCTCGCGAAAGTAAGCCCGGTTGCGACCCTCGCCAGGCAGATCGTGGCGCAACAGACCGAACGGCTCGAATTCGACGCGTACGGGGTGTCCTTGCACGTGGCCGGTCACGCGATCGACGGACCGGATGCTGAAGTTGGGTCCCCCGGAGGAAAGCACGCGATATTCCGTTTTCTTCCGCTCCAGGCGGATCGGCGCCCCCTCGTGACTGAAAACATTGATGGCCGGCGTGCAGTTCAAACGAATCTGATCTTTGCTTACGCGCAATTGCGCGGGGAACGGACGGTGAAACTCGATGCTGAGCTTGCATTCGCTCTCCGTCTTGGCCCCGGCCGGATCGAGACCGGACAATTCGACGTAGAGGAATTTCGAGGGATAACTCAGATATTCTTGAATGATCCGGAATCCTGAGAATTCGTTAGATGGCCAGGGCAAAACCGCCTCATCATCGCCAAAACCGACCGGCGTGATCTGTGTTGGCCCGATGGCGGCAACGACCTGTTCATCCGCCACGGTGACCGTCGCTGCCGTGACGTGTCGGCACAGCCAGGTCAATAGACAGCGCCCTACTTGCGGCTCTCGTTCCGTCGAAAAGAAGAGACGGAGCCGGCCCTTTCGAAGACATGACAGGTTTTGTCGACCGGTTGCCTTGATAGCTAGGGTAAGGCGAGCCGAACTCGTCCGGTTTTCTAGCTCGACGTCATTAATCTCCAGCGGCAGTACGTCAATTGGATAACAGGTGACAAACGCGCAACCGGTTCCCTCAATCGGACGGGAGCGGATGCTTGTGCCGGCAGGAACGTTCACGCTCACGGTGCTCGCCGATGGCTTCACGGCAAATGCCAGCGTCGTGATGGGCGGCAGGGGTTGAAGATATTGTGGCCATACCATCCGCAACAGGTCATGGACGAATTCTGGAAACTCGTCGTCGAGCTTCTGGCGCAGCCTTGCCACGAGGAAGGCAAAACCCTCCAAAAGCCGCTCTACGTCCGGATCGGTCGCATCACGCCCGAGAAAGGGAGCGAGCTCCGGATTGGCCTCTGCGAAGTCGCGGCCAAGCTCACGCAAATAGGATAGCTCATCTTCGTAATACGGGTTGAGGGCCACCGCTTCAGCCCCGCAAGAGGACGCGCCGGTCGTCGCTCAAGATCGTATCGAACGAGACACGCTCGACCTGGTCGTCATAGTTCACCATTGCGGTTACGTGGAATGTCAGCTGTAACGGCTTGTCGGGATCGGTGTGAAAGCGGATCGAAACATTCCCCAGTCGGGGTTCGAACGTCTCGATCTCCTGCTTGAGCGCACGAGCGACCTCGCGAACCGCATCGGCGCCATGCCCGATCGCGTCGTTTAGATCCGGCATCCCGTAGTCGGGCCGCGTCTCGCAACAACCCTGGCGCGAGTTCAAGATCCGGCGCAGGCTTTCGAGGATACTCGCTTGGAGGCGGGTGAACGAAAAATCATTCCGTGACGGAACCAAGGTCACGGCAGCTTCTTCCAAGCGCTCAATAAGACTGCGGTCGAACATCCACTGCCCAGGCCTTTATTGCTTGTCGAGCCTGCCCTTTAGCGTCAAGGCAAAATCCGCGCCCATGTACTTCAAGTGTGGGACGACAGATATGCCGACGCGATACCAGCCCGGTTCGCCTTCGACATCTTCAACGGCGATCTCCGCCTTGCGCAAGGGACGGCGCGAGCGGACATCTGCCGACGGATTCTGCTGGTCGGAAACGTACTGGCGGATCCAGTTGTTGAGCTCGCTCTGCAGCTCTTCCCTGCTTTTCCACGAGCCGATATTCTCACGCTGCAGCACCTTGATATAGTGTGCGAACCGGTTGATTATGAACATATAGGGCAGCTGGGTACCAAGCTTGTAGTTGAGCTCGGCTTCCTTCCCTTCCTGGGAGTTGCCGAAATACTTCGGCTTCTGCACGGAATTGGCCGAGAAGAAGGCAGCGTTGTCCGAGCCCTTGCGCATGGTCAACGCAATGAAGCCCTGTTCGGCGAGCTCGAACTCGCGCCGGTCCGAGATGAGCACCTCCGTAGGTACTTTACTTTGCAACTGTCCCATCGATTCATAAGTGTGCAGATTGAGGTCCTCCACCGCTCCACCTGACTGTGGGCCGATGATGTTTGGGCACCAGCGATACTTGGCGAAGCTTTCGGTCAGACGGGTTGCGAAAGCAAAGGCGCCGTTACCCCACAGATAGTTATCCGTCTCGCCATCCGAAGCTTCCTGATAGTTGAAACTCTTTACTGGAATCGTCTCGGGTCCATAGGGCAAGCGCAGCAGGAAGCGCGGTAGCGTCAAGCCGAAATAGCGAGCGTCCTCGCTTTCGCGGAACGAACTCCACTTGGCATATTTCGGCCCCTCAAAAATCGATTGCAGGTCCTTGAGATTGGCGATCTCCTCATGTCTTTCGACGCCGAACATCTCAGGCCCGGCTGAGGCGATGACAGGCGAATGCGACATGGCGCCCACCGCGCTCATGTAGCGCATGAGCTTAATGTCTTGGCTCGAACTGGCAAATTCGTAGGCCGATATCATGGATGCGACAGGCTGGCCGCCAAACTGGCCAAACTCAGCTGTGTAGACGAGCTTATACAGACCGGACTTGACGATCTCCGGGCTGTCTTCGAAATCGGTGAGCAGCTCATCCTTGCTGACGCTGAGAAGTTCTACCTTGATGTTCTGACGGAAATCGGTTCGGTCGACCAAGAACTTGAGGCCGCGCCAAGCTGACTCGAGCTTTTGGAACTCATCGGTATGCAGCACAGCGTCCAGCTGAGCCGAGATCTTGCGATCGATCTCCGCGATCATCTGATCGATGAGCTCGTTGTTGACCATCCCATCGGCCCGCTCCGGTTTGACGAGCTCGGCAAGGAACGCCGCGACACCCCGACGGGCGAGGTCGTACCCCTCGTCGCGCGGTGTGATTTTGGTTTCGACGAGAACCTGATCAAGCAGCGAAAGCTCATTAGTCGTAGTGGCGACTTCGGCTGGTTGCTGCGCGCTTGCATCGGCCATAACACCGCCACTCATATCACTCACTCCGGCTTACTGGTGAGCTCGCCGACGAGCTGCGGCCGCGCACCGTCGTCTTCGAGCAAGTTCTGGATGGCTTTACGGAAGTTAGGCATGTTGCCAAGCGGGCTTTTCAAAGCAATCAAGGCTGCGCGCAATTCGGTCAAAGCTCGAACTTCTGAAATTTGTTGCGCGACACGCTCGGGCTCGAAATCTTTCAAGCTCTCAAACTTCAGCGTTACTGACAGCTTGCCGGCCTCAGGCGATTCGTCGAGCTTGTTCTCGGCCAAGATGTCGACGCTCAGTTCCTTCCCTTTAACGATCTCGTTAAAGTTGTCCTTGTTGATATCGACGAGTTCTCGGTCCTCAATGGGACAGTTATCGTCCCGTCCGGTGAAGTCGCCCAAGACCATTAGCTTGAGCGGCAGCTCGACATCCTCCTTGAGGTTGCCGGTTGCCGGCTTGAAGCGGATATTAACGCGCTCCTTCGGAGCGACTGAGCTTTCCTGTGCCATACCAGCTCCCGTTGCCCATTGGCTTCGACCAACTCAGCCGCTACCGAGGCGGCTCGCCCGTGCGATGTCGATCCGTGCTGCTCGAGTTCGGATCTGCTCCAGCGCGAGGCGACGGCGAGGCTCGTCGATCATCTGTTGCGACTCGGAATGGGTCATTGCGCGGAAGCGCAGTTCAGCAGCCTCAAGCGCAAGCGCAGGCTCCCAGCTTTCCAGGTCGCGCATAGCGACAACCCCTTCGATGTGCTCGAGCAGCGGGATGGCAGTCGTGACGAATCCGGTCTCGACGCAGAAACGTGCTTGTGCAAGATGGCCGACGAAACGCGCACGTTCGCCGGTCGCGCCATCCAGCGCACGCGACAGCCTCTCCAGCGCCGCCTGCCGCTGCCCCCCGCTGACGAGCTTGTATGCGTCAGCGACCGCTTGCTCCGCGAGATCAGGGCTCGTCGTCGCGTCTATCACCGCGGCGGCCCAGGCACGCGTTTCGTCATCTGCAAACGGCCTGCCGTTGTTGAAATGAAACTCCAAGATGCGCGGATAGCGTGTAACCAGCATGGTCACCGCCCCGCGTACCACCGAGGCCGCCGTCTCAAATGACGGCCCCATTTGCTCCAGCGCCTCGGCTGCGTGCCGGTGAGCGTCGAGCCAGAACGGTCCCGTCCAGGCGATCTCTTCGGACAAATTCACGACATCGGCCTGCTGACCGGCCACCACTTTTGCTTCTAACGCGACGATGCTATCGGCGGGCGGAAATACCTCGGTGCGGCCACCCGAATCGGGCGGGAGCGCGTCGAAACGCATCCACGAGCCGACGCGATTGAGCAAATACGCCTTCGGGTTTGCTGGCGAGGCGAGGCGCATGGCGGCAGCTGCCTGTCGGAGCATATCCGGCAAACGCTCCGCAAAGTCGGCCCAGTCATCGACGCCGGGCTGTAAAGCCAGATCCGGCGCCGCCTGTTGAGTCGCGCCAGTCAGCGGCGAGGCCTCCGCTCGCGCGGCCGAGGTCTCTTCGAAAGCACAGAACCCGTCAGCCACACGATCCGCCGCCTCGGCGGCTGCGCGTTTGGCTTCCTCGTAATGCGGCTTCAGCGCCCGGGAAAGCTCGCCCAAGGCAACGTGCTCGTTGACCAATTTCTCGCCGAACTGCTGATCAAGATCATCAAGCGCTTCATAGGCGGCGAGCACCGCAGGATAATCGGCTTCGGCCGCCGCATTTTCGGCCACCGCCAGCCCAAGGCGACCGACGAGCCAATCGACCGCTCCAACCCGTGCTCGGTGCCGCTTGATCGGGGGATAGAGTCCCTCCCAATGTGCGTCCACCATGCCACGCAAGATTGCTAATCCCACGGCAAGACCCTGATATCCCTCGATGCGAAAGAGACCATAGACAGCCCAACAGGCAATCAGAATGTCTTTTGACTGGTTCGCCAGGATATGAAGCGATAGCTTATTGACTTTCTGCCAATCAACCGCGGCTGGTCCGTCGGCATCCATACGCCGCACCTCCGCTTCGAGCTGCTCAAAGTCGGCCGCTTCACGGACGTCAGCACCGGCTGGCACGGCGCCCGGCACAGGCGCGGCGCCGTAGAGCGCGCGCGCATCGGCGGCGGCACAAGCCGCTATGCCCGTGCGTTCGATCACGGTGAAAAACTCGTGCGCGGACACGCGCTGAGGCGCGTAGCGGCGTTGGAGCGGTCGAATTCATATCCGCCGCTTCCAGTGAACTGAGAAGCGTGACTCTTGTATGCCATCACTCCGACTCGTTATGAAGGCGATGCTGGATGCCCCCCTTCAAGGCTCGTGCCAATTGTGGGTGCTTGATTTGTAAGAATATCTGCTCGTGTCGACCCGACAGCCTGTCGCAACTTCGACAGTCGGCATCGGAGACGCTTGAGCTCGACCTCGCAGGTGCTTGCTTAGAGGGAGTTATTGAGCTCCGTAGATAAATCCCTAGCTCCAGGTTTGCTCCTGAAACACTGATTCACGGCAATTATTGTGCAAGTTGAGGTGGCACCATAATCCGAGTCAACGGCGTGAGCCCCATGCGTTAATTCGACCACTCGAACAGCTCGACCAAGCCGAAGGGTCCGACAATGCGAGGAAGCTAAGGGTCGCGCCCCGCCCGAGGCTCCAGCAAAGAAGATTGTCTCGATCGGACATTGAAGCAGCGATGACAGAATCGGCGGGCAAATCGACTCTGATCGAACGTATGTTTTTCAATTCTGCCCCAACGATCGCACGCTTCATGATTGTCAGGACGGCACTGGCGACGCCACGCATCAATTCGACCGCGACATAACATTTTTGCGCCTCAGTCAACTACCAACGCCAGCAATTGATCTACATGACAGAAGCGTGTCACCTATCGTTTGATGAACGTCGGTAGGTCCAACGTGACCTGCAAGGAATTCGGCATGCAACATCAACCACAATATGTATTCGATAACGGACCTAGCCGGTCGGCTGTCTCGTCGTCCGTAGAAATGCTGCGCGCTCTGGTCTGCTCCAATAGCGAGCTCTCGTTCCTCATGGAAGCGCATGACGGACTCTCTGCCGCGATCGCCAAGCGTGCAGGATTCAAAGGTCTCTGGGCGTCGGGGCTGTCGATTGCCACCTCTCTCGGCTACCGCGATGCCAACGAAGCTTCATGGAGCCAGTTCGTCGACGTTGTCGAGCGCATCGTGGACTCGGCCGAGCTTCCTGTGCTAGTTGACGGCGATGGCGGCTTCGGGAACTTCAATAATGCACGCCTCTTGGCACGCAAGCTCCGTCAGCGTGGCGCAGCCGGCATCGCACTCGAGGACAGCTGTTTTCCCAAGATGAACTCATTTGTTGGCGAGAAGCGTCCCCTCGCCGATATCAATGAATTCTCCGGCCGTCTGCGGGCCGTGAAGGATACAGTTTCGGACGACCTGGTCCTCGTTGCTCGGACCGAAGCCCTGATCGGCGGCTATGGAATGGACGAAGCACTTTTGCGCGCTCACGCTTACGCTGACGCGGGAGCCGATGCGATTCTTATACACTCACGAAAGAGCAGCGCGGACGAGATCCTTTCGTTTGTGAGTGCCTGGCAGAAGCGGCTGCCGGTCGTCATCGTCCCCACGAAATACTTCCGAACACCGGTCTCAGCATATCGCGATGCCGACATCTCGACAGTGATCTGGGCGAACCACTCCATGCGAGCCGCAACGGCAGCAATGCGGCAAGTCTGCGATGAAATCATGGTCGAGCAAGGCATTGCCGGCGTTGAGCCACGTATCGCGACACTCGAAGAGGTCTTCGCGCTGTTGGGGTACGACGAACTCGCCCGTGCGGAAGCGCGATATCTGACTCCCCGATGATCTATGGAAGTCGTTTCTTACGCACACAACAACATACTCGTTACTGGATGCTGCCATGCAGCCGACTGCCCGATCGCGACGCTCCATTGCCGCCTCGCACGTTCCTTGCTCTCCCAATACATACTGGAGATTTCATAAAATGGCGTCACAGTTCGCAGGTAGCCGCTCTGTGCATTTCCGCGTGTTGGCTCGATCAGCTCACTTATCCAGCGGATTCATTTCTCTCGGAAAACGACCGACGCGGAGCATGAGTTGTTTCGTTTGAGCCGTTAGGTTACTTTTTGGAAAGGCTTCCGGCAGATTTTACGCCACCGCGGTAACCATAAGCGGCATTTTGGATCGAAGGAAACGGCATGTTGGCGCAACGGACAGCCCTGCTCAAACCGTCGAGCACCGCCACGGCAAGGGCCACTGCCAAAGCAGCTGCCGCGAAGGGCGCGGAAATTATCGATTTAACTGCCGGAGAGATCTGGGCCGATATAGCACCATCGGTGCGCGAGGGTGCAATCGCCGCGATCAGCAACAACCTCAACCGCTACACCGACACGATCGGTTTGATGGAGTTGCGCCATGCGCTAGCTTGCAAAATTTCCGCCGAGACCGCTCACCCCTGGTCGGCAGACGAAATCGCGGTAACAAGCGGCGCCAAACAGGCTCTCTTTAATGCGGCGATGGCGATTCTAAATCCCGGCGACGAAGTGCTCATCCCCGCTCCTTACTGGACTACGTTCCCGGCGCAGATAGTCGTTGCCGGCGGCACGCCGGTCTTTATCGAGACGCGCGATAGCAATTTTGTGCCGAGACTTACGGACCTCGCGGCGGCCGTTACCTCAAAGACTAAAGCGGTCGTGGTCAATACGCCGAATAATCCGACCGGCGCGATCTACGACCGCGACATTCTTGCTGGTATTGCCGAACTCGCCATCGACCGGGATCTCTGGATCATTTTCGATGAATGCTACGGAGCTTTCGCCCATGCCCCACATACCCATCATCCGATCGTTTCTGTCGCCCCCCAGGCACGCGATCGCATTTTGATTGTCAACTCGTTTTCCAAGTCGTTGGCCCTTGCTGGCTGGCGGATTGGCTATCTCGCTGGCCCCAAGGCGGTCATCAGTGCAGCTAAGGCGCTACAAAGCCATACCACGTCCAATCCCAATGTCATTGCACAGTATGCGCTGCTCCATTACCTGGAGCGCGGTGATCCAGCGTTCCAACTGCAGTTGCAAAGCCACGTCGCCAACGCGCGAGCGCGCGGGCTGTCGATTTTTTCAGCGCTGACATCGGTGCCCTTGCCCGCTGCACAAGGTGGATTTTACTTCTATCTTGACCTTACCGAATTGCTGCGGCGCGCCAAGCATAATGGCCGAGAATTCAACGCCGATGACGTTGTTAACGCCTTGCTGATGGATGCAGGTGTCGCAACTGTTTCCGGCACCGCCTTTGGCGACCCCGCCGGGGTTCGACTCTCCTACGGCATCGATCTCGAATTGCTCGAAAATGGCTTGCAGCGTCTGACCGCGACGCTGAACGAACTGACCTTCGCCTGGCGAGGTGTCTATAATTGAGGAGGGTTGCCATAATGCCCGAAATTGCAAGCAAAGCCGCAGGCCCCGTAGCGGGGCTCGGTTCGCGCATGAGGCCTCCGACCGGGATGCGGACCGCCCTGATCACATATCTGCAGCCTGAGAAATTGGAATGAGAACAATATCCGTTTCGCACCAAGCAAGCGCAAAGGGAGACCCATTTCATCCCTTCCTCCCTAAGTCGGATAGCTGCATTCCAGATGCAGTGGTTCTGCCTTTTTGGCCGCCGTCACAGCGATTCGACTGAGATTCGGAAAGTGTTACCTCAACTGCAGCCAACGAACATCGTGAGCATGATGGCCCGAAGTCAGATAGCGCTCTTATCCAGCACGTGTTCGTCGTTGCCCTCGGCATTCGCAACGACTTGCCGCCGGAACTTTATAGACAGGGGACCGTCAGAGCCATCAATGCTTAGAAGAACGATACTTATCACGCGACGATGAAGGGGCATGAAATGACGGCCAACGCTCCCAAGAAAGCGATCATTCTCGCCGCGGGCTTCGGATCCCGCCTTCGCCCGCTGACCGATCTACGCCCCAAACCGCTAGTCGAGGTCAACGGCACTCCGATTCTATACAACGCCCTGCGCAATCTGCAAGCCGTGGGCGTGAAAGAGGTGACCATCGTGGTCGGTTACCGGAAGGACGCCATTCAATATGCCTGTGGCAATTGTTTTGACGAACTCGACATCAACTATGTCGAGTCAACCGTTTTCGATCGCACTGGAAGCGCCTATTCTCTGTGGTTGGCGCGCGACGCACTTCTCTCCGCAGACTGCATTCTTCTCGAGGGCGACGTTTTCTTCGAACCGCAAGCATTACGTTACTTAATGGCCAGCCAAGCGCCCGACGTAGCTGCAGTAGCTCCCTTCGGTGAATTGATGGAGGGATCTGCAGTAGAGTTGTCGGATAGAGGCTTCATCTCAGGTTTCCGCATGAAGCAAACCGCAGGAACTCTTGTCGCAGGTGGCCCAAGACTTTTCAAGACGATGAACCTTATGCGATTCTCGGCGACGACCCTCGGGGCAAAGATCGTCCCAGCGCTGGATGACATCATCGGATCCGGATCTACGCAGGCCTACACTGAGGAGATTCTTGCCTATCTGGTAGAAAGGCGTGGCTTACAGCTCGCAGCGGCACGATGCGACGATGTCAGGTGGTATGAAATCGACAGTACGGAAGATCTGCGCATCGCCGAGCGCATTTTTGCAAACAGAAGCGCCCTCGCTCCCGCCGCGTCGGCTACAGTCTAACGTGGGGATCTAATGCTAAAATACCTCTGGGATCCAGCGAATGCCGTGACTATCGCAGGTCTTCTTTTTTCTTCCGCCGGCCTATTCCTTGCTCTGTCCACACACCTTGACCTAGCCGTGGCAGTGGCCCTCTGGGCAGTCCTGTCAGACCATCTCGACGGCGTTGTGGCGGCTCGCACGAAGAATCGAGCCCCAGACGTCGCAAAAATGGGAAAGTACCTCGATGGATTCGCCGACATTATTTACGGTGCCGTTTTGCCCTCTGCTATTGTAATCCAGCTCACCCACGCCTCACTCCTTTCCCTGGCGACCGCAAGCGCGCTACTCGTGGCAGGAGCAATTAGGCTTAGCTACTTTGCGAACTTCGGCAAGTCGTCCGATGAGCGCTTCCTGGGTGTGCCCTTATCATATGATCTACCCTTACTGGCCCTCTTGTTCCTTCTCAAGCCCGTCATCCCTGCTGCAGGATTTTCAAGCGTCGTTAATGTCTGCTTCTTGCTGCTCGCGGTCGCTCACGTGTCATCTATTCGCGTGCCATCACCGAACACCGCAACGTATGCGGCAATTAGCATCTTCGTCGTCGTGTCGTCGCTGGTCTTAGCCTTTCGTTCCGCTTGATCAGCGCGTGGCAGAGAAGGACACGTTGTGGGGAGGCAAACGATCGTACCAAGTGAGCCTTTTCGTGGTGCGGGGCTTTACTACGCACGATACAAGATATCTTATCCAGAGTCTTTCCAGATATTGGCTCCGGTTTGCTGTAGCCGACAAATGGTCTGCTCTCGATCTGGCTGCCGGCACGGAACGGATTGGAATTTCCTTGCCGCGCTTGGTTGCGGACACACTTTCCGTAGACACGAGCGACGAAACGGTCAAGGAAGGAAAGCGAACAGTGGCGACCCTCAGGTGTCGATATCCGTAGACTTGAGCCCACCAATATTGTCATTTGATATCGTGACAATCGAGATAGCTGCTCCTGGACGGACGAGCGACGGTGACGGCAGGTCTAGCTCAAATGCTTAAGAGGATGGCTGAGAGCCGAGCGAATGGCACAATCCGATGTTGAGCAACATCAAAGAGTTGGCAACTTTCGGGCAGATCCTGAAGTCGTTTGGCACGCTGAGGCTGGTGCATGCAAAATGCGCGATAGGATTTGCGCCGCCGTCAACTACTTCCTTTGGTAATTGATCTAGAAGAGAAAGGTATGGCAACTACGCGATGCGTCCCTTCCTATTCAACCAAGCACTCTCGGCTAATCGACATGCGATATCCATCACGATCTGTGCCGCGAACGGCCTTCATCGAAATCCCAACTACCGCCTGCTGACATGCCGCGCGCTCACGCTTGCTTCAACCGCAACCTCTTCTTCCTCTTGGAAGCGTATCCTGGGCACGGTGCCGCAATCGCCGCTGACGCAAATTTCGAGACGCGAGTAACCCCTCTACGGCTTTAGCCGATCACTCTCTTTGAACAACTGGTGGCCAGAACAATGAGATGAACAGAGCCAGCCCACGAACGTGGCGAGTCAACCTTCGTGGTAGCCGCCTGCTACCCGCGGCACCTTATCCAGATGACCTCTTCGGATCACTAGTTCGGGCTTGCGAGTGGCTTGCAACCTCACCTTTAGCAGCCATACGGCTCAATGCGTCAATCCAGAATTCTCATTCAAACTCCCAAGGCAACTACCATGACGATCCAGTACAGTCGACATCCGTTGCGGGAGAGGTTTCCTAATCTAGAGAGATGACCCGCACGATGGCGCCGACATCGCCAGGATGGCCCAAATATTGAAAGAAATCTCATCTGCATGCCAGCTCGATCGTACGCTGGAGCTCTTGGGTTGGTCTTCGTCCACCGATGCGGTTTGGTAGGGGTGTCTCATCGTAATGGTCGACAGACAAAGGGGCCTATTGTTGTCTCGCACTTCGCGACTCTGAGGGTACAATTGCAACCGAAAACCGCACTTACCCAGCCGTTCGAGCACTCGTCCGAATCGCCAAGCAAATCATTCGGCGATTGTTTCGACGAAGATCGCATTGTCCCGAGATCGTCCATTGGATCGAATCCACAGCGTGAGTGACCTTGTGGTGCAAATATTTCGTTCACTCGAGCCAGGGAGCGAGCTTGTGTTCTTAGATATCAGGGAAGTCAGTCTTGAAAGTGTTCTACTTGCGCGACACGACATTTTGAGGCCGCATCAAATGCCCGAGGAAACAATTACTCCGGCAGATTTACATCCAGATGCGGTTCATTTGGGGGCCTACTTGGACGAGACCTTGATCGGCGTTGCGTCAGCTGGACCAGAGCCATTTCCTTACAACAAGGAAATCGCCGGTTCTTGGAGGGGTCGAGGATTCGCCGTCTATCCGAAGTATCGCAACCACGGCGTGGGAAGCGCCCTCATGAAAAGGTCACTGTCGTTGTTGAGGGCACGCGGCTGCTCCCTTCTTTGGGCATTCGGACGGGTCCCCGCGATGGGATTGTACTCGCGCGTAGGCTATAAAACGTATGGCGAGGTCTTTGAGATCGATGGCGTAGGTCCACACTACACGATCGTGCTCCCGTTCGGCGAAAGCAGGGAGTTAGATAAGTTCTTGGAGAGTTCCCCTCCGTCCGATGCCTCATGACGGATTAATCTTTACATCTCTCAACTTTTGTATCCCGTTTCTGGGCGAAGCTCGTCTCCGATTCTAGTCTCGTTCTTTCGCTACCTTGTCGGCATGCGGTGTTTGCGTCAGTTGCTCCAATGGACGGTGAATTCTCCGGTAACCTGCGCTTTTTTTGGGGGCTGTGTAAACTCGAAGCTGCCCCATCGAGACGCCCCGATCGCGCAACGGACCTTTGACGCATTTCGCACCTATGACTGGATGTAGCGGTCAGATGACAAGAGCTAATCCCTCGTCAACATCGCCCGCTCTTTCCCAAACATGGCGAAGCGTCGGAGGATATCCGTACTTGTGTGGTCAGTATCACGGGTGTTGTTGAAGGAGAGCTCTCACCACCGGATGCCAGCTTCAGAACGCGACTCCACCGGAATCGATTACGCATGAAACACTCTAGCATCTGCGGGTGCACGCATCTTCGTTTTTTGTCCGTTGCGAAAACCATCGATCGCCTGATTCTTCCCTTTCTGCCCACGCCCAGCGGTGCCTTTTAATATGCGTGGCGTCGATCATCGGGGAGAGCATCGATCGCCTGTTCGCACAACGCTCCCGCAAAAACTGTTTCAGACGCTGCGCCTACCCAGGGAACGGTTATAGATTGGCCGTCGACGCCGCCCCACATTCGGGCGCGCAATCCAACCAGCGGCAGCCCCTCCTCCTATATCGAATTGCAACAATTTGCGCCCCGTCAACTACTAAGGTCAGCAATTGATCTTAAGCATATCCACTATCATTGTTTGAATGCGGGTCGGGAAAAGTGACCATAAGGACTCGGCGTGAAACATCCGGCGGCCCGATTTCGGGATCCCGTACGCATTCGCCTCTCGTGCGGAATGCGGTCTGAAACCCTCGGGCTGAGGCAGTTGGTCGAAGTCCTCAAGACAATTGGCTGCGATGTGCGTTGACAATGAAGGCGATGAAACGAGTACAAATTTACATGTTGGCAAACAGACTTTTTTTGAATGAGCGGCGTTTGTTTATGCTCGGTTGGTCGATCCGCCCTGAACACGAGAACTAGGATGATGCCTGTGCTCGGAATTTCAAACGGTGGACGCTTGACCGTCTGGTTCATCGGAGATTCTTCCGGCACCCTTAGCTAACCGGCCGGCTTGCGATGGCCGGCTTTCCTAGACTGGAAGAGCCACATCGACGCGGTCTTCGTTACCTCTTCGCATTTTCCTGGTTAACAGATCTGGGGCGATTGGAGCAGGGCCGGAGCGAAGATCATGGATCGAGCTTCAGCGTCGCAGGTATTGCCTCCACCATCCTCGCGCCGGTTGCGTGGCGGATGGGATCAAGCCTGCTGCTGGAGCCTTCAACGCGACCCTGCATCGGTCGTCTGAGGAGAATTTCAATGCCTACGGACGAAACAACGACAACAATCGATATGACACGAACGATGGCGCCGGAAGTGCCGATTTTTCGCGAACATATTGAGCGGAGCCTCACGGTTCTGGCGCGCAAACCGGAGCTTGCCGGGACCATATTACGCCATCGGTTTCATGGGACTGCCCGCGACAAACAAGTCGCGGCGAACTGGTTGGGGCGTCGGCTTGGTGCGGCGCCAACACCGGTCCGCTTACTGATGACTAGCGGAACTCAGAACACGCTTATTATCCTGTTCTCGCGCCTCGTCCCCAAAGGCGCGGTTATTGGGACGGAAAAGCTGACATATGCGGCGATTGGCCAACTCGCGATGCTGAGTCAGACCACGGTTCTACCCATCGATATCGACAAAGACGGGTTGCGGGACGATTCCTTAGAAGCAATGTGCAAGAATCATAGAGTCGGAGCAGTTTACATGAATCCGACCGGCCACAATCCGACGACCTCGATTATGTCAGCCGAGCGTCGACGAAGGATTGTTGAGGTGGCGCGCAGGCATTCCGTACCGATTGTTGAAGATGACGTGCATGGTCATATAACCAAAGCCGCACCGCCCCCGATCGCTTCAATCGCTCCCGACCTCACCTGGTATATGATGAGCGTCTCCAAATGTATGGGCATTGGGTTAAAGACGGCCTATTTAGTTGCGCCATCGGAGGAAAGTCTTGCTGATCTTGTTCGGCCGATACCGAGCATCTCCACTTGGTTTGCGCCCGGGATCTCCGCGGCCGTTATCACTGATCTAATAGAGAGTGGAGCTGCGAGCCAAATCGCGAGACACATCTCTGATGAGATTGCGGCCCGACAAGCCATTGCGCAGGAGATGCTGGGGCATTTGGGCATGATGCACACGAACGGGTCTTCCTTACACATCTGGATAGACTTACCGTCGAACTGGACAATCGAGTCGTTCATTCAAACAGCCGCGCGCAACGGCGTGGCACTGAGACATCCGCGCGTGTTCGCGACACCTGGCACCGAGATCGAGGGTAACATCCGAGTGTCGTTGATCGCTCCCTCAACGCACGATGACCTTCGACAAGGGCTCCAAGTATTAGCGGACTTGCTCATGGGTCGTGCGAAGTCTCAAGCATAGCGGCTGCCCTGGTTTCGGTGAACGCAGATGTCGACGGCGGAATTTGCACATCTCAACGGCCAAATTATCCCCTGGAATGACGCGAAAGTGCATGTATTCGCACCCGTGGCGAAGTACGGAATAGGTGTCTTCGAAGGAATACGTGGCTATTGGAACGAAGAGGCACAGCAATTATACCTTTTTAGGGTCGCGGAGCACCTTGACCGGTATTCGTTCTCGCAAAAGGCGATGCGATTCGATCAAGGGCCGTCCAGATTGGAATTGGCCGAAGCGCTCGTTGACCTGTGTCGCGCAAATGGATTTCGGACGAACGTACATATCCGGATGATGGCTTTCATTGACGGCTCTGGCGAAATGGACGCAACCGGGCCCGTAGGAACCGCCATCACAGCGTTGCCGCGGGAGACCACTAAACAATCCATCAAAGGCGCTTCTGCTCAGATTAGTTCGTGGATGCGCATGCCGGATAACGTCATGCCGGCACGTATTAAGTGCAATGCCAATTACCATAACGCGCGATTGGCTATCATGCAGGCTAAACGCGACGGTTACGATGTCGCTTTCCTCCTCAATTCAAGAGGAAAAGTGGCCGAGGCACCCGCGATGTGCGTGTTCCTGGTTCGCACTGATCAACTGATCACGCCGAGCGGGACCAACGACATACTGGAGTCGATTACCCGCCAGACCGTTATCGAGTTAGCCCGCGAATATCTTGGGCTAGAGACGATCGAGCGCGATGTTGACCGAACGGAACTGATCCTCGCGCACGAAGTCTTCTACTGCGGCACCGGCTCCGAAATCACGCCAGTGACATCTATAGACAGTATAGTTGTTGGGAGCGGTCAACCCGGGACCATCACACAACAATTGATGGAGATCTACCGGCAGATCGTCACCGGCAAGAGTGAAGCGCACGCTTCGTGGCGAACTCCCGTCTTTTAATGACGTTAACACGACGCCCGGCACGCTCGGCGAAGTCGGGCGTTTTCCGCAATCATGGGCAGCGGTCTGTGGGCTCAACGTCGAAATGAGCTGGGCCTTACATTGCGGGCTGCAAGGCTCGGCCTTCTGGCGACGAACCGATCTGAAACAGGGACAGCCCTCCAGATGCGGGCTTGCCGAGCCCCTTGTCGACAAGCCCAAAGTGTATGAGGTTCTACGTCTGCGGTGATCAGCGAGCGCGCCTGTGGCGGATCGACATCCTATCGCGGCCCCGGAGCGGAACGTAAAGCCTTGCAGGACAGGAAAGCGACGCGAGAAGGCATATCTCGCGCGCGGCAAGAACGTTTGAAGTCGTGAAGTCAATTAGCGCCCTGGCCGGTCGAAAGACGTAGGTCGTCAGAACGATCTACCATCCTGTGATTCTAGGACCTTGGCCGCGGCGACTGCTACAATCGTTACCGCGAAATGCAAGAAATTTGCGGCCGTCAACTACCAGCGCTAGCAATTGATCTAGGTGAAGCAAGCATGTGAGCTACGGTTGATGAACTTCGGACCGATCGAACATTACTGGCTAAGGAGCTCGCCACGGAACGTCGACCACAACTTGTTCTCGCCAACGGTCCTGATCCATCAGCTAATAGTCGGTCGCAGAATGCTGTCTGCTCGGTCTGCTGCAACTGCAACCTCTACCTCATGTAAGTAAATGATGCGTTCTTCGGAGCGATTGGCGAGCGACTGCTCCTTTGATGGGTGTCTTTTTACAGTGCTCGCCTGCTACATGTGGCCCGTTCCGGACTTGCCCCGGCCGTCCAATGTACGTGAGACTACAATCCTGGCTGGTCTCTTTGTCACGTTGATAGAGGGGCGGCGCTTCAGTGACTCATGGATCTGCAAAGGAGGTTTAATGTCAAACGCGTCGAACTGCCCTGCAACCAAGTGGGGCGATTTCAGCAATAGTGCAGCTGAGTACGGTCAATGCCCCCCATATTCGGCAGTCGTGCTGGGATCACTAACCAGAACGGTTGCGAGCGTCTTCGGTGAGGTCCAGATCGCCGAACTTGGCGCTGGGACCGGAAATCTGTTGCGATCTTTAGACGACCAAAGAGTGACCGGCTATGCCGTCGAGCCCAACGCCGCAATGCGCGCTGTTGCCCGTCAGCTTGCTCCTCATGAGTCTCGATTCCAGTGGGTGGCAGCCACAGCCGAGTCGTCCCAATTACCCGATAATTCCGTAAATTGGGTGATTCTTGGAAATTCGTACCAGTTTGTTGATCCCCCACAGACGTTCAAAGAAGCCCACCGAATTCTCAAGGAGCAGGGGTTCCTAACGATTATCTGGGACATTAGAGACTTCAAGCGAGATCAGCTTCAGCGCGAAATAGAAGAAATGGTGAAACGCGAAGTATCCGATCTCAAGAGAACTGGCACATCGGTTGCCGACATAATGGATGCGGTCGACACGGAAGGGCTGTTTACCGAATACTGCTACATGGAAGCGCGCCACGAGCAAAACCTTACCCCTGAACGTTTCCTGGATACGTGGAAAGCCGGGCACGATATTCCAAGTCAAGTGTCGCAAAAGCAATGGAATGATCTTCTAACCAAGACGGCACGGATGATTCCTCGCAAACCATCGATCCATACGATCTGGATCACCCGCGCCTGGACGTTCCGGGCCACATAATGGTTCTCTCAGATAAGACCATTGATAGGAGCCAAATATGATCGTCGCGAGCGAAGTGTATCGTGGTGCGGCACCCTATTACGCACGATACAGGCCACCCTATCCGGGAGATTTTTTCCGATCATTGCTTAGGGTTTGTGGCCTCGGAAACAGCAGTCGTGCGCTCGATCTAGGCGCCGGCACGGGACAGATCGGCATTTCCTTGGCGCACTCTGTTGCGGACGTGCTTTCCGTCGATGCAAACGACGAAATGGTTCAGGAAGGAAGGCGAATGGCGGAGGCCCTAGGGATCAAGAATATGGAGTTTGTAGTATCGAGATCTGAAGACCTAACCGGCCCAATATCGTCCTTTGATGTCGCAACGATTGCGACCTCCTTCCACTGGATGGAGCGACGGATGGTGTTGGCAAAGCTAGCCCACGTGCTCAAGTCGGATGGCTGGGTCGCGATCATCCAACCCCACCAGGATCGCTCGGAACCTGGGGACTGGGAGACTGCGATGTGGAGCGACATCAAAGAGTTCTGGGGAGGATGCTTTCCGGCAGGTCCTGGAGCTGTTCAACCCGTACTAACGGTATCCGATCGAGAAGTCCTTCGCGATTCCGACTTCAGTGAAATCACTGAGCTTCGTCACTACTACGAGCATCACTGGAATATTGATGACCTACTTGGTTTCCTCAAGTCAACGTCAACAGGTTCGCCAGGTATTCTCGGACCTCGTTGTGGCGAGTTTACAAATCGTATGCGTCGCTTGTTGTTGTCGTATTCGCCGTCAGGCTTCTTTGTGGAACGAGGTCACATCACGACGTTGCTCGGACATAGAGCCTAGGTGCAGTTTTGGCCCGACGATCGGTCAAAATTCCCAGGTGACGTCACCTCAAACTCCTCCACCTAATTCCGCCTGACTGGGCGGCTGTTCGGCCACAGAGCGCGCCTTGAGCGCCAGACGAGCCAACGAGAGATCCAGCGGCTGATGGGGATCGACCGCAAGGCGACCCGGCGCTACGGGGCGATTTTCGTGTCACGGCGGGCGGCAGAGGCAAATTGCCCGCCGGGGTGACCGCCGGCTCCGAGGCCGCGGATGGCCAAACACCCTCACCTGCGTGACCGCCGGCTATCGGAGTGAAGGTGACCGCCAAGGCGTTTGATTTCGTCCGCTCAACCTGTCAACCGCATCGAGCAGCGGGCCCGTCTGAAGGTAAGGCGTAGGAGACCCACATAGCGTGGCGCGTTCGAATAGCAGAGAATCTCCTGGTGATATGCAAGGAGATTCCCGTGAGCGAACGTATGTCTGATACTAGAAGCTTCGAAGTTCTCACGGCGACTCCTGTGCGGCCGTCTAGCAGTCCGAGCGCGCAGTTACCGGTCATGGTCGGATGAAGAGAATGCGCGGATCCTTTGAGCGACGCTAGTTACCGGAGCGAATGTAACGGCGTTTGCGCGGTCAAATGGGCTCGATCCGTCGCAACTTCTCGCGGGGCGTCGCAAGGCGAAGGCGTTGACGTCGGGCTGACCGGCTTGCCGATGTGATCCGGGCGGTTCGCAAAGGCATGATCGCGGCCGGCGTGCAGGTTTATGTCGCGAGCACACCGGTCCGCCCGCGTGCACCACCACTTCGCCGATAACAATTTCTACGACGTCGCTCCGCAGCGCTTCAAAGCGCGCAAACTTGACGGGCTTGCTCGGCGCTGCTGCCAATGGCACGACCACCCGGAAACTCGCTCCAGATGAGCCGCAAAGCCCTTCCGCGGACGCGGAGCGCGTTTCGGCTTGTCCTGAACGGCGCTTTCGAGCTCGGCTTCGTTCGCTGAGATTGTCATCGAACCTGAGAGTCCGCAGGCTGCGAAGGGCCGGAGAAAGTTCTGATCGGCGAGGACGTATCGGAGCGTCTGGACGTGATGCCGGCGAAGTTCCGCCTGATCGTCACGCGTTACCCGAAATACGCCTACAGGAATCGCGACGGCGTGATCCAGGCGCCGGTGCCCCCTATCATCGAGAGCGGCATCCCCATCGAGGCGCTGCTGGCCTCGAGATTGCCGGCGCCAAATATGCCGATGGTCTGCCGCTCTATCGGCAGGAGGCCATCTATGCGCGGGACAAGGTCGAGCTGGACCGTTCGCTGATGGCGCAGTGGATTAGCAAGGTTGGCTTCGAGCTGCAACCTCTGGCAGACTACGTTCTGGAGAAGATCAAGCCGGGCGAACGAATCTTTGCCGATGAGACCAGGTTGCCGACGTTGGCTCCCGGTTCCGGCAAGACCCAAAGGCCTGGTTATGGGCCTATGGCTCAGGACGACAGACCCTTCGGCGGTGCAGATCCGCCGACGGTGGCCTATCGCTTCGAAGACAGCCGAAGCGGTGATGGCGGTCTGCTGCAGGTTGACGGTTATGCGGCTGCGGCGCGGCGATCAAAGTGAGAGTGCGTATTGCCTCACCTATCGATACTCCCGAGTGCAATCGGTTGCCTCATTTATTTTGCTCCCGGCTTGGGTTGAGGAGGAGGCCGGGTGCGGAGATGGCCGGGGTTTCGGAGCGCCCGGCCTCAAGGCGCCCGGTCGAGGCCATGTTCCGGGAGGAGAAGCCGCATCTGCGGCCGCGACCGGCTTCCTTACTTCTCCGAGTTCGCGCGCACCGTCTACGAAGACACCACCGTTCGCGGGGATCACAGCGACTATGCGGCGCGTCCCGCGACGATCGGCAGCCAGGTCGTGGTACGCGTTTACGAGACCACGATCGAGATCTGCGACCGCAGCACCCGGGCGCTGTTGCGCGTTCATGCCCAGGCCGCACGGCCGGTTCGCTCGAGCTGCCGGACGACGAGCGCCCGTTCAATCCATGCCGTCAGACCGCCTTTCCTGCTGGCAAGCGCCGGCGACATCGGACCGCAAGCGAAGGCACTCTGTCAACACCTGTTCGACACTGATGACCGCCAACGCGCGATGTGAGGCATTGTCAGGCTGGCGAAGAAGTCTCCCGTGCGGCTCACCGACGTCGCGCTGGACACCATGATCGGAGGAGAACTTGCGGATAATTGAAACCTCACCGGACGGGAGCGATCACCATAATAGAGCAGCAGTGTCTCCAACTCGAACGACGTGGGAATGGGAACCATGGATGGTAGAGCTGGATCACGCCGACGCGGCGAGGTGGCATGCAGCCGTTGTCCTACGCGTCGCGGCCAAGTCCAATTCAATTTCAGTTGGGCTGGTGGGCATCAACCTGTCACGTCAATGATCGGCAGGCTTCTTACCGCCGAGATGAACGCACTGCGCGGATTAGCCTTCCCAAGGTACGGCTAGGATGAACAGGGCGTCGCCAAGATCGGTCAGAGCGTGGGAGCGCATTGTGAACACCGTCCCCGAATCTCGGAAATGAGCGACAGCGGGCGGTCGCCACGGCGTTCGCGGGAAGTGGATCGCGCCGGCACGCTGACCGGCTGTGACCGTCGCGCCAAGCGCGACAAATGGCTCAAACAATCCGGTCTCCTCAGCGTAGACATATCGTCGGGTCGGCAGGCGAGTCATCAGTGGTGTCGGGGGTGGAGCCGGCACATCTGTCAGCGGGCGCGTGACCACGCCAAGATCGAACAACAGGCGCCGCAGCCCCTGTTCGGCCAGGCGGAGCGCATCAGGGGATACGCGACCTGCGCCCCCGAGTTCAGTTGACATGTGCGAAACGCCGGCGCGTTCGCAGGCACCAAACAACTTTTGGTCGTTGCCCATCAGGCCTTTCACGATGATGCTTGTCGGCATCCCAAAGACCCTCAAGAAATGCTGTCCTCGCGCGAGACGAGCGGCATCGGCGGAATAGAAGATGTGCGCTGAGGGGAGGTATTCAGACGAACAGCCGCCCGAATGGAAGTCGAAGACGTGATCGACCCGGGGAAGCAGCTCATTCTCGATATAATGGGCCATCATGCGGGTTGGACCGCCGTTCGGATCACCCGGAAAGCTCCGGTTTAGATTGCCATCGTCGAGGGGCGAGGTGCGGCGCCCGGCATAGGCGGCTGGTGCATTGGCGGCAGACAAGATGAGGATCTTCCCACGGACGTCGCTGATTTCGAGTTCGCGCAGCAATTTCATCAGCATGACCTGGCCCTCGAATTCGTCGCCATGGTTGCCAGCCATTAGGAGCACGCGCGGGCCGTCGCCGTTTTTGAAGCGAGCGATCGGAATTGGAATCCAGCTAGCACCGTGGAGGTGACGCGAACTTGGCAGTCGGAGATAGCCTTCAGCCTTGCCTTCGCCATCCAGGTCAATGTCGGTCCAGATGCGGCTCCGACCTTGCGGATATTCATCACTAACGTTGAATAGTTCTCGCGTCACGAGTGTTCTCCTAAGAGTTGTAAGGGATTGAATTTTCGACGAAGGTCTGCGCTCAAAGACTTCGCGCGCCACAAGAGCAGTCGTTTCGATCAAAGTCCAAGACGCCAACTGCGCGTCCATGCGACTGCGTGCGCATAACTCCGATTCTTGGTCGATCCGATTGGGTAATCCGGCTCCGTTAACCCGTCATCGGCTAGATCCGGTTCTTCTTACGAAAGATCTCGGTGCCTTTCACCAAAGAGCTGATCTTGCCGAAAGCGATCTCACGCGGCAGATGCCACATGCCGCAATCGGAGGCGGGATGGAGCCTATCCGGCGGCACCACCGTGGTAGCCGCCTCAAGGCGTTCGGAGATGTGCCGCGGGGTTTCGACCGTTTCTGTGCCTAGGTTGAGGAGCCCGAGGATCACGTGCTTAGACCCGCAATGGCGCAGAAGCTCGGGCTGGTGCCCGGGCTGTTCGTACTCTAGACTGATGGCGTCCACCCGGTCGCAGCCGGCAATCAGTTGCAGAACGTCGGAGTAGCTGTCATTGGGTGCTTTCGTCTCGCGGAAATAGGAATACCCATAGCACACGTGTACAGCCACGGGCGCCCGCAAACCGGCGGTAATCCGTTCGATAGCAGCGGCGCCGAACTGGCGCGCCCGGCTAAAGCTGGTGTGAAAGGACGGCTCGTCAATTTGCAGAAGGTCGGCTCCAGCGAAGTCGAGGGCGCGCAGTTCAGCGTTCAACGCATCGGCGAGCGCGAAAATCGCCTTTTCCTCGTCACGATAGAAGTCGTCAGTCATCTTGCCGTAGGAGGTCACGGGACCGATGACTGTCACCTTTATAGGCTTCTTGGTGTGGCGTTTGGCGAAGATCAGCTCGTCGACGCTGAGTGGCCCCGGCCACTCGACCGGCCCAACGATACGCGGAACCTGATTGCGGACGCGCTCTAATTCAGTGGCGCGATCTTGGCGCACCCGCGAGACAGGCTCGATCTCACTGTCTTTCTTGCGGATTCCTAAAGACTCGGGGTCGACCCCCTTGAGCCTCGAATAAAAATACCGGTCGTAGGCCGGGCGTTGAGCCTCTCCGTCCGTCAGAAGGTCGAGGCCCGCCCGCTCTTGCTCGTAGATCGCTAGTAGCGCCGCGTCTCGGCGGGCAGCGTCGAGATGGGGCGGGAGAATCCGCCATGCGCTGCCGTCCAGGTTGAAGCTCTTTTCGCGGTTGACGAGCCATTCGGGCTTGGCGTAGCTGCCGACAATCTGAGTGGTTAAGGGGCGCAACATTTTCGGATCCAACTCCGTTGCTTAAGGTTACAGAAGGTTAAAGGCGGCAGGTTTCAATCCGTGATTGGCGTCCAGCACGTACGGCAACATCCGCAATCGACAGCGGCGAACTGCGCAACAAAGGTATGCTGCCAAGATCATTTCGGCCGTTGTCAATCGACGGATGCGACGACCTTCGACGGCTGCGATGACCCTTTAATTTCTCATGATAGCTCTGCTAGGCAATGCACTGAGACCTTCGATCACGTTTGAACGTGTTCGCTGATGTGCGCGAGCTTAGAAACTCGAATTGCTACAGCTGGATGACGTCAATCGAATAGTTCGATTGGAACTTGCGCACGCGCGATGGATTTGCGATGCGCGCGGCGATGATCTCGGAAAGCAAGAGCGTAGCTAAATTCGCGTCGCCATCAAATAGCGCGCGACGCAAGTGAAAGGTCCGGCCGGAGTTCTAGTCACGGAAAGTTCGCCGCATAAAGTCTGCTGAGCTTTGTGGCAGAAGCGTTTGACCGAGGCCAGAATCTGGTCTGCGGACTTGGTCTATTTGAAAGGCTTTGGTTTTTGTTGTGCAGGTCGATGAAGTTGCGGATGTCGGCCTCGAGCTGCCCGACGGAGGTGTGAACACCTCGCTGGATCTGCTTTCGGGTGAGTTCGGCGAACCAGCACTCGACCTGATTGATCCATGACGCGGAAGTCGGCGTGAAGTGGACATGATAATGCGGCGGGCGGGCGAGCCACGCCTTGATTCTTGTGGGTGGAGTAGTTATCCATGACGATATGGACATCGAGCCCTTCAGGAACTTGAGCATCGATCTCTTTTAGCAATTTCAAGAACTCAACCGGCCGGTGGCGCTTGTAGCATTTTCCGATGACGAACCCCGAGGCGACATCGACGGCCAGAGCGGGCCTCTTCATGCATTTCACAAATCAGCGGAGCCATTTGCCAACGGTGTGTTCATGGAGACCGAGTTCGATAGCTACGACGATGACGAAGTTGCCTCTCTAAGTACGTCCGCTCCTGCTGACTTAGCACCAACGGCGCGATCGGCCGTCCTCTCACAACGGCACTTGACACAAGCACTCTCGTTCAGAGGTCCAGCGCTGTTCTATGTGACGAACTTGCATTCCAGATGACCAGCGGCCGTCAGCTCGCGGCGCTGAAAACGTATCTTAGCTCAGAGCTCACCGAGTGGCGGACGAGTTGCCCGATTGGGGCGTTCTCGCCGCCGTGGCGGAAATATGCTTGCAAGCAACATGCAATACACCGCTTATTCACTCTATCGCAATGGTGTGCCCGTAGGCACTGACGTTGAAGGCCTGCTGACGCAAGGAGGCCCGGGCCAATGATACAACGTGCATCATCGCAGCTTTGGATCATTGCATTAAAATAGGCGATTGCTCGATTAGTTAGAACGCTTTGGAGGGAGTAGAAGCCCCGCAAAAGCTTAAGAGCTAATAGGTGCCTTATTTTTCCCCCTGTTGCAGAACGTCTGAAAATCCGTCCCTCTGAAACGAAGGCCATGACGGTGCGACCCGTTAAGCTGCGCGATAATGGCGCTGACGTTGTTACACTCAGTCAGGGCAAACCGGATTTCGACACGACACCTGCTGTTGAAGAGGCCGGCATTGGGCAATCCGAGAGGGATGAACGAAGTACACCGCGGTCGCCGGGATTAGGCCGCTGCGCGAGGCTGTCCGCATGAGCCTTCTCCGCGACCACGGTCTTGACTACAACATCGACCAGATCACGGTGAGTTGTGGCGCAAAGCAAGTCGTATTCAACGCTCTGTTTGCCAGCCTCAATCCGGGCGATGAGACCGTAATTCGACGCCGTGTTGGGTCTCCTATCCTGACATGGTGGCGGAAAGCCGGTTCTCGTTCCTTGCAATGAATTCCATGGCTTCAAGCTGCGCCCAGAGAGCCCTGGAGGCTGCAATCAAATCGCGCACCAGGCGGCTGTTGCTGAATTCACCGCCCGATCCGACGGGGGCAATGTACAGCCGAGCCGAGTTGCTGGCGCTCGCGGCGGTGCCGCGCCTTCATTTCCTCGTCCACATTCTCTTCGACGACATCTACGAAAAGCTCACCTATGGCGCCGCGTGTGCAACCATGGCCGAGGTCGCGCCGGACCTTCACAAGCGCACGCTGACGGTCAACGGAGTATCCAAGGTGGACTCGACGACCGGGTCGCGTGTCGGTTATGGTGCGGGGTCGTTGGCTCTGATCAAGGCCATGAACCTCATTCGAGGCCAGACCTGCTCGTACACGAGTTCGATTTCGCAGTATGCTGCCGTAGAGGCGCTATCTGGCGGCCGGGACCATGTGAAGGAACCTCCGGGTACCTTTCTGCAGCGTCGCGACCTTGTGGTGGCAAAGCTGAACCAGCCGGGGGGACTTTCCTGCCGTGCGGCGGACGGCGCTTTCTACGGTTTTCCCTCCGGCGCTGGTCTGATCGGTAAGCGCACTCCTGACGGTAAGGTGATCGATCTGCTCGAGGCCTTCGCTGCGAACGGGGTGCCATGCAGTGCCTTCATGGCCTCACCCGACATCCGGATTTCGTATGCCTCGTCGATCGAGGACCTCACCCACGCCGGCGACCGTATCATCGCCGCACATGCCGCCCTATCCTGAAGGATCTTTCCATGTCGCCTGCCAAACGCCTCCGCGACCGCATGGCCGAGACCGGCCTTGTTCACATCATGGCCGCCCACAGCCCGCTGTCGGCGATGCTCGCAGAGGAAGCAGGCTTCGATGGTCTCTGGGCCTCAGGCTTCGAACTCTCCTGCCTTTACGGCCTGGCTGATATGAGCCTCATCTCGATGACCCAGCATCTGGACATGCTGCGCGCTATCGCCGGACGTACCACGCTGCCGATCGTAGCCGACATCGACACGGGCTACGGTAACGCAATCAATGTGATCCACGCGATTGGCGAATACGAGCGAGCTGGCGCCAGCGCGGTCGTGATCGAGGACAAGACGTTCCCGAAGGTGACGAGCCTTGCTGCCTGTGGGCGTCAGGAGCTCCTGCGCATCGAGGAATTCCAAGGCAAGATCGAGGCCGCTATTGCGACCAGGCGAGATTCGGCCTTTCTTGTCATCGCGCGGACCGAAGCATTGATCGCGGGCCTGGCCGAAGCTGAAGCTCTGGACCGTGCGCGAGCCTACGTGAAAGCGGGCGCCGACATGATCCTGATCCATTCAAAAAAGAAGGATCACGGGGAGATCGAAAGCTTTTCGCGGGCCTGGACCGGATCGGTGCCACTAGTGATTGTGCCTAACGCCTACCCGACTCTCGACGGCCACCGGGTCAAGGCACTGGGCAATATCCGGATGATGATCTATGGCAATTACGGCATCCGTGCCGCTGCAACTGCCATACAGCAGACTTTCCGCCGGATCATCGCCGACGGCGGCGTCCAGAACGTCCATAAGGACATTCTGCCGGTGGAGGAGATTTTCAGACTCCAGAGAATGGACGACATTAAAGCAGCTGAAGCTCGTTTTCTTCGCTGAAGGCAAGTCTCGAGCGCCTCGGACCTTGGAAAATAATAGCGATAGTTGGCGCGGCGAGTAAGAGCACAACCGGCTCTCTCCTTCGCAATGTCACATTTGACCGGGCTCAGACGAGCGTCAGCGCCGAGCATTATGACCGCGCTCTTGAGGTGCGAGGAAGAGGGTGATCGCACATCAACCGGCTGTCGCTCCCATACGGATCCCACCCAATTTAGTTCAAAAAGCTGATTTTTCGCACGAGTTACCCCTGATAAGCAGAATTTCGGCTGTAAGCATCGAATAATGTGATCGAGCAATCATATTTGGAAGATCGAGGTGAGAAAAGGAACTTCCCAGAAGTTAGCGGAGCATAAGATGGCTGCGGAAGGCGATGAAGTGCCACTCAATGCAATCCGGGTCTTTGTGACGATCGCGCGAGAAGGAAGCGTAACGCGCGCAGCAAGTGCATTGGGAATGAGGCAAAGCTCGGTTAGTCGCTACTTATCCGTCTTGCAAGATCATCTAGGCGCAGAGCTCATGCAACGACGCGGTCGGGGAAGCGAACTGACCGAGTTTGGAAGGCTTTTTGCAAACACAGTCGCCGAACCACTCGATACGGTGTGCTTCACCGCCAAAAGAATGCGACGGCGAAACCGGCAGGACGCAAATCGAATCGTAGTTCGCACCTCGCTTTCGACCTTCGCTTACTCCTTTCTGATCCCGAGTCTGCAGGCATTTTCCGCTGAAATGGGCGGCGTCATCGTGGATGTGATCAGCTCACTCTCTCCGCCCACGTCTTCTGACGACTACGACATCCTGATCACACGGGATCTTTCTGTCATCGAACCAGCCGACAAGTGGGAAATCTACAACGAGCAACTGGTATGTGTCGGTTCTCCAAACCAAGTAAATGGCAAAAACCTTTCGATTGTTCGCTCGACACCGATTCTGAACATCACGTCCCGGCCCGACATATTGCCCACCTGGATGCGGGCGATGAACCTGACCTCTCAGGACATAAGGTCGGGGGCGCGATATGATCACAATTACCTCGCTCTACCGGCAGTCATGACCGGAAAGTGCCTCCTAGTGGCGCCGGAGATCATCGTCAGCGATTTGGTACGCGAGCGCCTTCTGAAGGTGATACCAGGATCACGCACTCCGAGCGGCATGCGTTATCGGGCTTACGCGGTTGACCGCAGCGCTAATCCCGAGATTTCCCGGGCATTTTGCCGCTGGCTGGTGCGCCTTTGTAAAAAAACTGCCATTTCGGAAGTCACTTGATGCCCGAAGGTCAGTTCCACTGCATTTATTTCGACATCCCCATCTAGTCACCTCGGTCGAAAAAAACCTGGCATATTTATCTACGCACATTTGAAAGCAGGCGCAGTCGACACGACGGGCAGGCACGAGTCCGTTCTTTGCTCGCGAACATCTAGCCGCCGCTTCCAGATTTTCTTGTTCTTTGGTAGCTTTCCGCCGGAAACGCCGTACAGTTGGGCTTCCTGAGCTTCGAGCTGTCTGAATCATGGGCGCAAGTACACGAGCGCATACCTTCTGTCGACGGCGGCCTTGCTCTCCGGCGCAAGGGTTGTGCTTGTCCGGACTAATGGAGTTTCGAAGGTCGTCCTCGATTTGCTTCGTGTGGCTGGCCTTGGCACGCTGATCCTAACCATGAGCCGCACAAAAAACCGAATCATTCGGTTGGACCCTTATGACCTTGTCGCGATGCCGGTCACGGAACGATAAAGCCCGTCGCCGTCCGCAAAGCGCGCAATGCTTTTTGAGGAAAACACATGTTGATCGACCGTCAGCCGTTTTGGGTTCAGTGGGCGATTTTTCTCGCCTTTACGCCATTGCGGTACTGCACGTGGTCGCTTACTGGCTCGGCAGCCGCAAGGTTTTTGTTGTCCACGGCCACGACGAGGGCGTTCAGCAAGCCGTCGCACGGTTTCTAGAAAAGCTTGGTTCGAGGCGATTATTATGCATGAGCAGGCCAACAAGGGCCGCACCGCGATCGAGAAGGTCGAGGCGCATAGGGATGTTCGGTTTGCCGTCGTGCTGACGACGCCGGACGACGAAGGCTCCGTCAAGGTCTGACGTCCATTTCCGCCAAAACGTGCTCCTTGAATGCGGATACTTCATCGGCACGAGTCTGCACGCTTGACGTCGGAGACCCCGAAGTTCCCTCGGACTAGCGCGGGGTGATCGACGAATCATTCGACAGGGCGGCGGCGGCTGGCGTCCCCCGCGAGAGCTCGAAGCCGTGGGCTACAAGATTGACTGGAATCCGGCGATGCCGCCGGCTGCACATCACGGCTCCTTTGCAAAGCATATCCTCGATGCCCCTCGATTGAGAGTCGCACCGAGCTACGTGGGCCAGTTTCAGCGTCTGTCTCCGGAGAGACCTTCCCGAGCGTCGCGGCCGAGCGAATAGCAAGGCAAAGAGCATAATAGATTTGGCAGCGCTCCTAAAGCGACGAAGCGCGCTGCATCTGTCGCAATTACAGACGTCGAAAATCGCGCTCATGCCCCGACGACGACGTTGAGGCACATTCGAGGTTCGCCGCCAGCGACAAGTACACCAATGATGGGCGCTGGTCGCGATCATTTTCCTTTATTCTTTCCGAAGGTCTGCCCTGTGGCAGTCGTTCTGATGGGCACGTTACCCAACACAGCGAGGGTTCATTGGCAATCGAGGAAATTTTCGCGTATCGTTCCCGATCAAAGCGATGGCGCATGATGTGCAAACCGGTGGATACGAGGGCTTGCAAGCGCTTCCCATAGGTAAGCCCTTGACGTTCCGCTCACCGACTCCGCTTCTCGCCTCCGACCGAAGAGCATAGCGGAGCGCGGCCTTGGGCCTCTGCTCCACGTTTACGCCACTCCGGCCTTGCCCGTGTATTCATCGATCCACTTTGCCGTCTGCTGAAGTCCACCGAAGCTAAAAAAGTGCGCTCGCAATGATCGCAATTCTGCCTTCGAATGCAGTTGGAGCACGATTCGATCGACCAAGTCTCGCGGCTCATAACTGGTCACAAGACGGCCGAGCCTCCGACCTTGCGAGCGCAAGGCATGCGCAGATCCGTTCACACCGCATACGCGCGCTAAGCGCATCACGCTCCTCAACGTTGTCGGTCCAGCCAATCCGATGCGAAGATCGTCCGCTATCCCTCTCACCTTCAAATGATCGAAATGCGCCGTGATCGCATCGGCCTCAAAGCAAAACTGGCTCACCAACCAAGGTTCGATCCCTTGCCGAACAGTCGATGATACTTTTTGATCAAGCTCGTGATTTATTATATCGGAGGGTATGAGCGGATGGGCCTCCGGGTAAGTCGCAAAGCCAAGACGCCTGAACCCATAGTGCGCGAACAAGCCCGTCTCAAGTGCTGCTCGACCAGAGGGAAATGGCCCGGCGATTCGCCCAACGTCGCCTCCCAGCAACAGCGCTCGATCAACGCCAGCCTCTGATTGCAGTCGAGCAAGCGTCGTCTCCAGCTGACGATAGCTCTCGTATCTGCGCGCAACCACATGAGGCACCGGAATGAAGCCCGCCATCCTAAGCTTTTGAGCTTTTGCAACAACTGCGTCCGTTGGCTCTCCTGATATGCTCGGAAGATAAACCTCTGTCCCGAGTGGAAGAACTCGGCTCGCCATTTCGACCGCGCCGATATCGCGCGGCGTGATCTCGATTGAGTATTGACTGAGGAATTGCTGGGACGCTTTCCCCTCGTCATCGCCTTGGGTGTTTGAGGAGATCATGGGTGTTTCCTTTGCAGATCGGACGATGCGCACAGGCCCGTCCGGCAGGTACAGTTACCAGCAAGTTTGAGCGAGGTCGGAAGCGCGCTGGATTGGCCCACACTTCGAAGTGCAACGACCTGTTTCACAGCTCGTTCTTTCGTGAGATGACGTAGGACTCGTCCCAGAACCAGAGTCCGTTATGCTTGCGCAGAATGTCCTTTGTGCATTCCAGGTACTGATCGTCCGTCATCGCTCTGGCCAGGCGCTCGTCCTCGATCTGCGCGACATAGTTTGCATTATTCCAAGCTGCAAATAGTGTTGACGTCCCGATCGACGTTACGTCAGCATCAATCTCATGGGGGAGCGTGTACATTACGTACTTAAATTTTGACTGCTCATCTGTGAGCGCGGTGAATCTGTACTGGCGCGCCTTATCTCCCATCGCAGCCTCGGTTTCGCGCAATATATCTCGCCGATCGTTTGCAAAGGGCTGCTCGCCGGGCCACACGCTTTGAATGATTTCGAGACCCGGGTCGGCCCCACACGAATGAATGCCGATCAGCCGTCCTCCCGGAGCAAGGGCCAAGGCCAGTGGTGCAACGACTTTCTTTGCCTTGAACTCGGCGGATGCGCGCGCCCTATAGGGTTGCGAAGCGATAATAAGGTCGTAGTCCGCCGCAATCGCGCCCTGCCTGGGGATGATCTGGTCCAGGAGGAACTGACAACTCTCCAGGTACAGCACCAGAACGACCGGGCGCTCATAGATGGGATTTCCGGACTTCTTGCTTACGCTGGCTTTCCAATATTGCGCCAGAAACGGCTCGAGGTCATTGATCTGACGCTCGTACTCTGCTGCGGTCTTCCCTGTAAGGGCGACTTCTTGCCAGACGAGTCTTGATGCCGCTGATGCCGAGCTCGGCGAAAGGTAGGGGGCTTCCTGATAGTAAAGATTTGTCAGAACGACCACGGTCGTCGGGTGCTCGTAAAAGCGGTCAGCAAGCTTCTCAAGCGTCAAACGTATGTCCTCGAGACTAATTTCCTTCCCGACGACATAGAAAGGAACATTCTCGTAGCGCCGATGCATAGATCGCAGCACACGGGCCAACACCGTTCCATCACCAACGCCAGCGTCAAATACGCGCAAAGCAGGCGGGCGCGGGTGAATACTATCAAGCTCGAGTGCTATTCGTTCGGAAACGATGCGCTTCTCGCTGCAGGTGTTGACGAACATCAGGTACTTCTGCCGGTTGTCATAGAACCGAAAATCGTTCTCAGGTTCCGCTTTTTCAATCGCTTGAGCTTCGGCCAGCGCGAGAGCAGGTCGTTTAACGGTCAACATGTCAGCCTCTTTGTTCATAGCGCAGCATTTTGCCTCACTGAGGTGGAGGTCCCAGCAAATTTTCAATTGATAGCTTGTGGAAATCCGGCGGCGCCACATGCATGCTCTGGTGATCCCGGTCCCAATACGCGAGCCAGGCGAACCGCCCGATGATGTCGTTCGAGAAGCACCATCCGAGGGGGTCGATCGCCTGCGTCAACGGAAGCGGGCTGATAATCAGCACTCTCGCGCGGCACAGCAAAAACTCGATCCAGCCTTCTTTCGCTGACGCCAGGTTTCCCTCCGGGCAGTTTGATCGCGCGCCACCTGAGAAGGTGAAGGCCGCACGTTAGTCGTGTCGGGTGCGCGATTGCTCTCAACGGCGAACCGGCACGCTTAACGGCTTGGGCACTCTTTCACCAACAAGGAAGATTTTGACTGCAACAGATGTTTAGCGCTTCCAGCTGCTCCTCCCACAGGTTTGGCGCTTCTATTGCCGTGCGATAAGTGCCGCTACCTTCGATTTCATTTCCCGCATCGCTTCTTCGGGAGTCGATTTGAGCGTTACGACTTTTTGCAGAATGCCCTTGATGGTATTGAAGATCTTGATCGAATTCGGTCCCGGGAATGAATACCAGCTGGTCACCCGATCCCGATTTACCAATGCGACCTTAAACAAGGGCTCGGACAAGTAGAAGTTTCCAAGCGAGTTCTGCTCGTTGATTGCCTTCTCGTTGAACGGAATCATTCCCGTACTCTTCACGATGGCTGCCTGGGAGGATAGCGTCATTGCAAATTTCAAGAATTTCCATGCTGCATCAGCTCTTGCTGGGTCTTTCGTAAACAAAACTGCAGTCAAGCCGGCGACAGGTAGCCGACCATTGGGTGATGGGACAGGAAAGGGCGCAACTCCCAGCGGGAAACGTCCCCCGATCTGTTTCTGGACTCCCCCAATGCCTGAGCTGGCTATGACAAGAGCTCCCAATTTGCCGGCAGTGAACGCCTGACGAGCCTGATCTCGTGACATATCCGCATGACCTTGACCGGCTTCGCCGATCTGTCGAATGATCTGCAGCGCCCACAATCCTTGCTGACCAGCAAAAGCGGCATCGTCCGACGCTGTCGCCATCGTCCCTCCAGCGCTTTCGAGCAGAGATAGGTATGTCCAGTTTCCGCTCGCCTCGAGATCGAAGTAAAAACCCATGGTATTCTGACCGATGGCACCGATTTCTCTGCCCAGATTGATAATATCCCGCCACTCACTCGGAAATGCATCAGGATCACGGCCCGCCTTTGCAATGAGCTCCTTGTTGTAGGCAATCACCGGCATCGATGCCGCGAGAGTCAAACCATACTCGTGCCCGTCGATGCGTCCGGCGTCCGCTGCAGCGGAGCTATAGCTTACGTCCGCCCATTCTTGATCGTCCGACATTAGCTGACCGAGATCGACGGCATAGCCACGCTCGACAAACACCCTAATTTGATTGCTGCCCGTGAGAGTCATATCGGGTAGATCGCCCGTGATTGCCGCACGCAATGTTTGTTCGGTCAAAGATTCAAAATTCATGTTCTGCGCTTCGATCTTTACGGCAATCTCTGGATTTTTCCTTTCAAACTGCGTCGCGAGTTCGCGGAACATGGGTGCCCACGCCGCCGGAGCAGCTGTGATCCGGATGATGGTCTTGGCAGAGGTCGGCGACGCTAAACCAGACATCGTGCCAAGCAAGACGCATGCGATGAGAACTGCCCGACGCATAGTGAACTCCGAGTTCCTAAGACAACAGCAGGCTTGGGAGCCGCGTAAAGGATTAGAGGCGCGTTGCATGACGCCGATGCGGGCCTTGTACTAAAGTATCGCAGCCGGCAGCCAAGACACGTCTTCAAGGCGATCCAATTTTCACCATGTATTAGTGCGTTTCAATCATTCGGCCCGGCGCGACGCACCATGACGCCAGCAATCACCGCTCTTTGGTCATATCAAAGATCGCGGGTACAGTCGCGACCAGATGCGAGTGCGGGCTCCTTAGAAACTCGAACTACTACAACTTGATGACGTTCATCGAATAGTTCGATGCAAGACTGGGCGAGATCTGATGCGTGCCTCGTCCGGAACGGCGCGGGTACCGTCGGTGTCTTGATCGCAGTCGCCATCCGATCGGTTCATGCGCTTCACATCCTCGGAATATCTTGAGCGCAAGAGTTCATCGATCCGCCGTCGCGTGGGTCCGGCGGTCGCATCGTCCCGTCGATGAGAGTTGATCACGGCCGCGGATCGAGGACGCCATTTCTGTAAATGCACACTAACGACAAGCAGAGCGACGATTGGCGATGGATGCCAGCGACAATTCGGTTGGCACGCCGCTTAGCGCACTTAACTTGCCTGGCACGTCAAATCCGGGAAACTACCGCTCCTTCGGCGAAGTCAACAAAAAAGATCTGCCTTTTGGCGACACCAGTGTCGGCACGTGGGCCGAGCACTAGCCGGGGTATCGGGCAAACTACAGTGTGGACATGACGCTGGCGCAGCAGGTCATTTCCACCGTGTACGATCAACATCTCGCGTTGGATACTGCGCAGCCCTACGTCGATGTGAACTGGAACGCGCTGCCCGACCTGATGATCACGATCGGCGCCAAATACGCCTCTGTCAACCGCAGTTATGATTCGATGGTCGATCCCAATACACGGGGGCCGTTGAGTTACGCCAGACCTGGACGAAGGTTCTGCCGTCGCTTGCCGCAGATTACAAGCTTTCATCCAACTGGTCGATTTATGCGCAGGCCGCAGAAGGCGTTTTGACTCCGTCCTACGCTCTGCCCAGCGCTGGGAATATCCAACCTGAAACCCACCCGGAACTATCAAGTCGGCACGAGCTACCAGAGCAAGGCCTTCACGCTTGCAGGCGACGTCTACTACATCGATTTCCAGAATATGATCGGGTCACCAACGATCGACGGCATTACCAACTACTTCAACCAGGGCGGGGTGATCTACAGGGGTGTCGAGCTCGAAGGAACAGTCTCTACATCGGTAATGGCTTCAACGTTTTCGACAACGGCAGTCTCAACAGTGCCAAGAGTATTCAGACGGGGCAATGGATCGCTGAGGCGCCGAACGCGACCCTCGCAGCCGCTAGGCGCTTAACGACTGCGCTGCAGTTGGGCTGCACGCGCACGGTTGCTGATGCTTTACGTCCGCGACGGTTCTGAGCATGCTCGCAACGCCGCGTGCCCATTGCAATTCTCTGGTGCTATCGACCGAATGAACGCTGATACGAAAGAAGCTCCGTGATGCCGTCATTGCCCCTTTTTCCGCATGATTGAGAGAGCCCAAATACGATTGCGGGCATTGTCACGAGCAATGCGCTTGCCAATTGCCTCATCGAAGTTTTCCGGCGATGCCGCAGCGCTTTCGCCAATGACCAGGAAGCCATTGCGGAGCTTGAGCGCACAAACTGTCATCGTCGCGCCCGGGAAACCTGAATGACGAGCATCTTGATCCGCTTTCCAGAAGTGCGCTGCAACGAACCCCTATGCATTGACAGATCGATCCTCAACCGTCGGTCGGCGACCCCGCGACTTATCGCTTTGCGCTGCGTCCTATCGCGTCGAGTCCCTTGTCACGCTCTTGCCAAGCGTCGCCACTAGTTCCGCCCGAGCGGATGATTCTTTTGGATGACGACTGTGGAGAGTGCTCCAGTCGGCACTCAGAAGAGCCAGTCAGCCGGTTTCGACCGTCACACAAGGCCAGATCAGCGGAGAGAGTCCGGCACCCGGCCGCGCGGCTCTCGAGCCTAACGAACTGTCTCGGCTTGCTGGCATGACGTCCACAAGTGCGAGCCGGCCCTTCGGGAAAATAATGCGTAAGGGAGGCACATTTTGAATGAGCTCGTCGCGCCGGAACATGGGTTCTTCCCGCCGTCGGGCGTCATCGCATCTTGCGGGACATCACATCGAATTATTCGATTAACGTCATCCCCTTGTTGTCGCCTCAATGCGATGGAGCGGCGCCAACGTTCCTCCTGTTCTCGGGGTTAATATGCGAGTTGAGATAAACGGCACCGACATTTCTAGCGCACGCAGCCCGGCTGCCAAACCTGTTGTCAGCCTTCGGACCAGTGCAAAGCAAAAGGGGCTTGTTATCGCACTGTCCCTGGCAGCTAGTCTTGCTGGCAGCTCCACGCTGGCCCAAGCGGCTAACGTGTCCAATTCAAAAAGTGACGCTGCGGATGATGTTGCCGAAAGAAGAGCGCAAAAGACGATCGCTCCGGCGGCAGAACTCAAGAACGGCCGTGAAAAAAAAGAAGCAGCGAGTCGCGTCGGCAACTCGGCGCTAGCGCAAGCTATCAGGACGCCTAATTCAACGAGCGACAATGCGAATGGAGTAGGCAAAAGCAAAGCTCAAGAAAAGGCTGATCGGTTCGCAAGATTCGACAAGCTCGCCGTAAAAGGCAGGTGGCTCAGCGTGCCCGGTGCCGCCGATACGATAGATCCGGATATCGGCGGCTTCAGATCGGCGCTGGCAGACGTCGGAATCGGTTACGTGGGCTGGACGCAGAACAGTTTTGCATACAATGTTCTACCAAACGCAGCCAAGAGCACCATCGCCAATCAACTATATAACGGCCAGAATCCGACATTTAATACCGTAAACTACCTGTGGGTCACCTATGATCTCAGTCGATTTGGGATTCCCGATGGTCAGATCGTCGTGTCGGCCGAGCAGCAATCCTGGACGTGGCAGCCCGGAGGCCCAGATCGAGTGGGCATCGATACAGTTTCCTACTATCAAACTCTTTTCGACAAGACGGTCGAACTCAAGTTCGGCTATCTCCCAAATCAAAATGAGTTTGCAGGCACAGTGGTCGGAGGAAACGCTGGAGCAAACGTTTTTGGACCTTCGTCGAACGTCCTGTACCAGGGGGGCATGAGCAACAACCCCGCGCCGACGCCAGCTATCGTCGTGAAGTACAATTTTGATGATCGACTGTATAACAAAGGCACGATTCAGCGCTCTCTCAGTCCAGACGGTCAAGTTGCACAGATAACCCAAAATCCCACGGGCTTAAACTGGAGCACGGCTAACGCCGGCGTTCTCTTGCTTGATGAGACTGGCTATAAGAACAAGGCTGCTCCCGGGTTACCGGAAACGTGGCTACGGGCGGGCGTTGGATTCAACAACAGCAACTACACGAACCTGGCGCATCCGACCCAACCGAGAGCTAACGAGAACAATTTCTACTACGTCGCCGCCGACAGGCAATTCTGGCAGACCGATGTCCAGGGCTTGGCAGCTCGCGGTATCTATGGCGGATTTTCGGTGATGGGGGCTCCGCCTGATCTGAACAAGGTTAGCCAATATTATGAACTTCGTCTTTATGCAAAGGGGCCTTTTGACTGGCGTCCCACGGACATGATTTCTGTTGTTGCCACTGATACCGTCTGGAGCAACTTTGCGGTGGATGCTGCCGCAGCGAAGAGGAGTCTCGTCCATACCGACAGTAAAGCAATTTCTGGAACCTATACCGCACACCTTGCACCAGGAATTTATGCAAACGTAGGCCTAACATACATCGATCACCCGACGAGCATTACATACACACCCCAAACGGGCCACGCTCTGAATTTTTCCTTCTCTACGACAGTGTTCTTCTAGGCTCTCAGGGCTGGGGCATCATCGGGGACGCCAGGCGCAGCACTGCTTGATCTTGTCGCTGCGTCCCCGACCCTTCTTAAGGTGCACAGGGCCGAGCTTCGTAATAGCGTGCAACTTTGACGACGGGCCAGGGTCGGGGAAGGTGTAGCAGGACAGTCTGGCTGGGAATCGTGAATCCTGATTGCCACGGCTTTCTCGGCCTCGACCATTGCGCCCTTGATGACGACGGCTTCAGCTCACTTGCGCGACATCGCGTCGGTCGTTTCGATCGAATGACCGTTTCGATGCTCGTCCCAATGGGCACTCTTGATCGTTTCAATGGAGGGATCCGAAAGAAGGTAGACTGCGAACTCGACGCATGACTGTCTTGGTCACAGCGAGGAAGCTCATCATCTCAGCCCATGGCGTTGCCAACGAGTTTGCAGCGGTACGCCGTCGCCGGATCAGCCCATATCCAAAGGGTGCGGCTCAAGTGCAGATCACCCAGGTCGAGTGCGCGAGCTCGTCAAAAGACGAATACAAAGTCGAACTAAAATCGGTTTCGTGAAGCCAGACTTGCTTGGACCGGCTCGTGAACGTCATCGAAATTGCGATGGCGCCTTTTCGCTGGTCCACGTCGATATAGGCCGCCTGCGGAAGATCCCTCCAAGCTCATCAAGGCACGCTACGATTAGATTTCATTTGAAGACAAGGGCCAGCGTGCATGCCGGTTGACATCAAAACAAACCTAGACAACTATATTTAAGGACCGGCCAACTGTTCGACTGACGGCTGCGCCGCACACGAAAGTCTTAGCAGGAGCACTGAATGACCGATTTGACCTTCACACCGCTCAGCGATTTTCTCGGCGCCGATGTCAATGGATGGGATCACGAGACCAGTTCGCGCGCCGACATCGAAGCTTTGCGTGACGCACTAGCCAAGTATCGGCTGCTTCGCGTGCGCGGTCTGGAACTGCCGCCCGCGTCTTTCGTCGCAATCGCCAAGAGTTTTGGCCCGGTTCGAGCGCTCAAGCGCGCCAGCTTGGAGGGCGCGCATTTTCAGGAATTCCCGCAGATCAAGATCGTAGCGAATGGGAGCGCCCATGGAACCAAGATTGGTGACGGTGACGCAGCTGAAAACAGTTGGCACACCGACGGCACCTATCTGCAGGTCCCGACCACTCTGACCTTTCTTTATGGTCGCAGAGCGCCATCCTGTCCGCCCCGCACCGTCTTCATGGACTTGGCCCAAGCCTATCGCCAGGCGCCAGAGAGTCTTAAGTCCCAAATCGTGGGCCGCCGCGCCATCCACTACTCGCCATACAACCATGACGAGGCAGACGCCGAGCGGTTGGCCGCAATGACCGACCCGTCGCAGCGCAAGCGGATCGGGCCGTGGTGGCCGCTCGTGGTCCGCGATCCCGCTTCTGGCGCTCCGTGTCTGATGCCGCCGCGGCAAACGGACTGCGTCATCGAAGGCCTGGATGATGCGGACAGCCGGACCTTGGCGACGACCGTTTGGGATTTCCTGCTGTCGCCGGAACGATCTTTGGGTTGCATTTGGGGTGCGGCGATCCTGCCCGGAGACCTGCTGCTGTGGGACAACCGCTTCACCCTCCACATGCGCGAGGCGTTCGATGGAAGCCAGGAGCGGTTGCTGTGGCATACCTCCACTTTTGGAGCCTCCTTCGAGGCTTTCCAATCATGACCCCTGAAGCTTGGCCCGTTGCCACGGCCGATCTCTGCGACCAACTCGGCGAAGCGGCGCAGATCATCGCTTTACCCTGGCGTGCCTACGGCGGCCGAGCAACCTTTTGTGGGCGCGCGGCGACCGTCCGTACAGACGATGACACGACGCTCATCCGCGGGATTTTGGAAGGCCCTGGTAAGGGGCGGGTATTAGTCATCGACAACACCGGCCGGCTTCATCCCGCCGTCTTCGGTGGACGCTTCGCGCGGCTGATGCAGTCGAACGGATGGGCGGGGGCCGTAATTCATGGCGTCTTGCGCGACACCGTTGAGGTCGCCGCGACCGCGATCGGCTGTATCGCCCTGGGCTCGAGCCCGCGACGCCCCTTCAAGAAAGGCAGGGATGAAGGGGGAATCCAGCTTGACATTGCAGGCGTTGCTGTCCGTCCAGGAGATTGGGTAGCGGTGGATCCCGACGGGGCGGTCGTCGTCGCTCTTGAGGAGGCCTGAAGAATCAGAGGTCGAGCACAACGTCAATGCGGCTGCCACAGGCTACGGTGACGCCGAAAAAGACCGGCGCACCCGCGTGATCGACATTGAGCGCGTCGAATTGCAGTACCGGCTCCGTCCTCGCCATCTTTAACTGACTGGCTTCGGTCGGCGTGGGTAGTCGCGTGCGCAATCGGACCTGGCCCCTCCTGTGCTCGCCTACCCCGACCGCGTCGAGGAACTCCGTCAGCGTAAGGCCGGTATTGTCGCCGGCCTGCAGAGCAGCCAATGCGGCTTTGGTGTCGGGAAAGCGCTTGGTCGGGAAATAGGCCTGCCAGACGTGAATCGGTACGCCGTTCGCCTCGCCGAGCAAGGTCGCTAAGACAGTGAGCTGACCCTTTTTCAGCTTCAGGGCGGAGGCGATCAATTGGGGTGGCGCGGTTTCGGCGAAGAACAGCAATCTGCGGCTTGGCACACGAGAGTTGGCAATCAGGTTCTCCTCGAAGCGGACCTTTAATCCTAGACGATAGACTAAGGCACCTTCCACGACGAAAGTGCCCCGCCCCCGCTCGGATCGTACCAAGCCCTCGCCAGCGAGGTGGGTGAGCGCGCGGCGGATGGTATGCCGATTGACACTGTAGCGCTTAGAAAGCTCCTCGTCCGTCGGCAGTTGGACCCCTGGTGCCAAGCCGCCTTTGTCGATCTGATGGATCAGGTCGTCCGCGATTTCACGCCAAAGCGTCACAGTCAGCTCACAATTTTGGTCGCCTGCTTAAACCTATTCAGCTAGGTTTGCCGCACGTCAAGTGGTTGCGAAGTCGCTTGATCTAAAAATCGCATCGCCAGGTTTTGGGCCGCCGGCGAAGGCAGGGCGAAAGGGTACAGAGGAGAATCGGAATGCCTCCGACGCCACTTCTGCCCAATGGCCCACACGCAGCCGCTCGCTCGCGCGGGATGGCTGTCACGATCATGTATCGGCCATCCGTTAATCCGGCCACCGTAAGAGGGCATTGCAGCATCTCCCGCTTGAGATGACCTGCGAGCCGCAATCGAGCTCGGTTCAATATCAGTTCGGCGGGAGAGCAGGGGGTGCGATCTTTTTGCGGCTGAGATGCGCGGCGCGGACTAGCCTTCCCAGGGCACCCCGAGGATGAATAGTTCATCGCCAAGGTCGGTCAGAGCGACTGAGCGTATTGCGAACACCGTCCCCGAATCTCGGAAATGCGCGACAGCGGGCGGTCGCCACGGCGTTCGCGGGAAGTGGATCGCGCCGGCACGCTGACCGGCTGTGACCGTCGCGCCAAGCTCGACAAATGGCTCAAACAGTCCGGTCTCCTCAGCGTAGACATATCGTCGGGTCGGCAGGCGAGTCATCAGTGGTGTCGGGGGTGGAGCCGGCACATCTGTCAGCGGGCGCGTGACCACGCCAAGATCGAACAACAGGCGCCGCAGCCCCTGTTCGGCCAGGCGGAGCGCATCAGGGGATACGCGACCTGCGCCCCCAAGTTCAGTTGACATGTGCGAAACGCCGGCGCGTTCGCAGGCACCAAACAACTTTTGGTCGTTGCCCATCAGGCCTTTCACGATGATGCTTGTCGGCATCCCAAAGACCCTCAAGAAATGCTGCCCGCGTGCGAGACGAGCGGCATCGGCGGAATAGAAGATGTGCGCCGAGGGAACGAATTCAGACGAACAGCCGCCCGAATGGAAGTCAAAGACGTGATCGACCCGGGGAAGCAGTTCATTCTCGATATAATGGGCCATCATCCGGGTTGGGCTGCCGTTCGGATCACCCGGAAAGCTCCGGTTTAGATTGCCATCGTCGAGGGGCGAGGTGCGGCGCCCGGCATAGGCGGCCGGTGCATTGGCGGCAGACAAGATGAGGATCTTCCCACGGACGTCGCTGATTTCGAGTTCGCGCAGCAATTTCATCAGCATGACCTGGCCCTCGAATTCGTCGCCATGGTTGCCAGCCATTAGGAGCACGCGCGCGCCGTCGCCGTTTTTGAAGCGAGCGATCGGAATTGGAATCCAGCTAGCACCGTGGAGGTGACGCGAACTTGGCAGTCGGAGATAGCCTTCAGCCTTGCCTTCACCATCCAGGTCAATGTCGGTCCAGATGCGGCTCCGACCTTGCGGGTATTCATCACCGGCATTGAATAGTGCCTGCGTCATGAGGGTTCTCCTAACAGTTCTATGGGATCGAGTTTCCGACGAAGGCTTAGTCGCGCGACATGTTCTACGGCTCTCGAATGCGGCCTGCCCAGGTCGGACTTGCCCGCGACATGGTGCGGGTCAGGTCGATGAGTTCTTCGAACGCGTAGAGCGGCGTTGGATTCGTATTCAGCTGCTAGCTTTATGGTCTTGTGCTGCGGTTTGGTTCGAGGATATCTTTGATCTCCGTCTGCAATCGTCGAACCTCAACGATAAGGTGCGCCATTTGGTCCACTGTTGCTTTCGCGCCCGCTTTTCCGACAAAAAAGAAATGACCTCCGGGGACCTCCCGATAAAGCCGATTAGGAAGCTCGCGGGTCAACTCTCGCAGATATTCCCATTGTTTGGCTTCCAATTCTGAGTGCGCCGCGATAGCCCGGATCATCTGCACGTTGAAAAAACTCCAGGCGCTCTGATCGCCGAACGCGTGCCCTTCATCAGATCTATCGGTGGGTGCGATCGTGGCCGTCAGTGGAAAAGAGGCAAACTGAGTGGCCCTCATATCGGCCTCGGCCGCTTCCTTGTCCCAAATTACCCCGAGCTTGGTGTAGCGCTGTGCAGAGCCTCGGAGCATGATCGGAGTGTTACAAAGATAATCGCGCAAATAGATCTCTTCGTCGAGAAGCTGCCGACCGTTACGCCGCGCTTGATCCGCCAAACTCCAGAGGAAGCGCTGAATATGACTATCTCGAATGCCGTCCGGCGCCGAAGCGGTGGTTCGCGCCCACAAGCCGCTAGGTGTAAGCGGCTCGCCGCCATGCTTGACCAGACTGAGACCTGGAAGTGGAGACGTAGCGGACAACGAAATAAAGCAGACGACCTCAATTCCCTGTTCCAAAAGTCTCGCGTTGACCGCTGCGGCCGACCGCCCTGCCATGCTCCACATGGCGACGATGACCGGACGATTTGGAGTTTTTTGTAGAACCTCGGCGGTTGCCGTCGCAATCCATTGCGCCCAACCGTCAATCGTGAGAGTGGGGATGATCGCGTCGATGGCTGGATGGTCACTGGGATAAGACAACGCCGCCAGTCCGATCCCTCGTTCTTCGAGCCAATAGTCCAGAAAATCAAAACGAGAAGACGTCGGGTCACCATATGCAATGCGCCCCAGATGCGCGCCGCCCGGCAGAAAGATGACGAGAGGCTGATCGTCGTGACCTCTGCGCAGATATCTCAGGCCTGCGACGCCGGTACGTAGCAAGCGCTCCTCGCCGGCGAACCAGATCGTGTCAGCCTTTTCTCTTGTCACAGCTATGCTTCGCTCGCACATCATTGCTACCGGGAAAGAGAGAATTTGGGAGTCTACTCAACCATCATCAATTTCATTTCATTCAGCGGAGGTCTGCCGAGTGATAGCGCTTGCGATCGGATGCCGGCCGCGCAGGCTTCTCAGTGAGGCAGAAGACTCTCGACGTCTTTCCTCAGGCTTGAAAGAGCTGCGGCAGGATCCTGCTTCTGCGAGACGACGAGTTGGCAACAGTCTTCAATGAGCCTGCCGATCTTTGAGTTGTTCTCGCCTGGGAACGCGTACCAACCGGTCATCATCGGAATGCGCTGATTAGCGACGCGGTGTTGGGGGTGTTCCTCGAAAAATCTACCAAGCCCGCTGAAATCCTCCATTGCTGCGGTATTCACCGATGCATAGCCGGTGGTTTGAACCATGATGCTTTGACCGACCGGTCCCACCGCGAACTTGATGTATTCCCAGGCTGCTTTCTGCTTCAAGGGATCATCGGCCAGGATGACGATGGCGTTTCCGCCGGCGGGAAGTCTGACGCTCGTCGAAGAGACCGGAAATGGTCCGACTTCTACATCGAATTTGCCTGCCGCCGATTGCTGGTAGCCACTTAGCCCACTGCTTGCGCCGGAGATGATGCCTAGCGTGCCAGCCCGAAACGCCTGCCGAGCCTGGTCTGTGTCGAACGCCGGCTGGCCTTCCCTCCCAAGGCGTTGCAATAGTTGCAGGGCCTGCTGGCCCGCCGGCCCATCGAACTCGATTCTTTTTTCGTCTTCACTCATCATTCGGCCGCCAAAGCTGCCCACGAGCGTTTGAAAAGACCAGCCGCGATTGGTGTGTTCGACATAGACACCGCTGTAACCCGCTCCGAGGGCACCGATCTTCTTGCCGAGTTCGATTACGCCATCCCAGTCGGCAGGCAAGCTGTTGGGGTCCCCGCCGGCCTTCTTGACGAGATCTGCGTTGTAGAAGAGCACCGGAATAGAAATCGCAAAAGGCAAGCCATAGATTTTGTCGCCGTAGGACGCCCATGACGTGATGGCGTAAGGAACGCCAATCGTCTTCCAAGCCGGATCGTCCGCGATGAAACCACTGAGCGGCACTGCAATTCGGCGATTGGCCAAACGCCGGATCTGGTTCAATCCCTGGTGAGAAACATCAGGGATTTGCTTCGTTATGCTCTGCCTCAACGTTTGCTGAACGAGGTCGTCGTAGTCGGCGAGGGGAAGATCAAGAACGACCTTGATATCTGGACGCGTATCCATGAAACGCTTCGCAAGCGCCTCATAGAGGTTTTTAAGCGAGGCTGGCGCATAGGAAACCCGGATCGTTGTTTGGGACTGCGCAACAGCCTTTAAAATCGGCACGGCGGCTACAACCGTTGCTGTCGAGAGAAAGATCCTGCGTGAAAGTAGCATCGGCCTGCTCGATTAGTCTATTATTTGACCGCTCCCCCCGTCATTCCTTCGATGAACCACTTCTGCGCGGCAAGGAAGGCGATGACGAGGGGTAGCACGACGAGGGTTGAGGCGGCCATTAGGGGACCATAGTCGTTGCCGGCTTCTTCGTTTTTGAAGGCCATGATGCCGAGCGGTGGCGGCATCAGTGACTGGTCACGTACCGCGATCAGCGGCCAGAAAAGATCGTTCCAGTGGCCGACCACCGAAAAGATCGAGAACGCTATGATGGCCGGCACTGCCATCGGCACCATGATCCTCCAAACGATGGCGGTTTCTGAGAGACCGTCGAGCCGCGCGGCGTGAACCACGTCATCTGGAATAGTCTTGAAGAACTGCCGGAACAGGAAGATGCCGAAGGGTGAGACGATATAGGGGAAGATGAGCGCCGCATATGTGTTGAGGATGCCGAGTTGGTAGCCGAGGATGAACAGCGGCAATGAGAGCACCTGGTGTGGCAGCAGCAGACCGACGAGCACCATGGCGAAAAGCAGACCACGGCCAGGAAACCGCAGCTTGGCGAGCGCATAGGCGCAAGGGGCGCAGACGAGGATCTGAAGGCCGAGGATCAAAGCGCATACAATCAGGCCGTTGCCCATATAGCGCAGCAGCGGCGCTTCGGTCAGCGCCTTGGCATAATTCTCGACGCCATAGAATTGCGAAGGCCAGAAGGAGAAGGACGCGCGAAAGATCTCGCCCGGCGGTTTGATCGACAGTGACACCATCCACACGAAGGGGACAAGAGTAAGCGCTCCAGTGACGAGCAGCAGGGCATGTCGAAGAATAGCGGCCGGCGGCGACAGACGATGGCTGGTGGCGCTCATTGGTAGTGCACCTTCCTGTCAATTAGGCCCGCCTGAACGAGGGTAAGCGTCACGACGATGGCGAGAAAGACGACGGCAACGGCAGCACCATATCCTGTACGCAGATACTCGAAGCTCTCGCGATAGAGCGTGTAGAGCAGGACTTCGGAGGCGTGGCCGGGCGCGCCCTGGGTTAGCACTTTCACGGTGTCGAAAGACTCGAATGCCCTTAGAGCCACGACGATGACCACGAACATCGAGACTGGCCCGAGCAGCGGCAGTGTGACAGTGCGCAGCCGGTCGAGCCAAAGCTCGGCGCCGTCGACATCAGCAGCATCGTAGAGATCCTGCGGGATGTTCTTAAGACCGGCGAGAAACAAGACCATGGCGTACCCGAGGTTCTGCCAGATGCCAATGACGGCCAGGACCAGGAGTGCGGTATTCTCGTTGCGCAGCCAGTTGGCGGTTGGCAGGCCCATGGCGGCGAGGGTCTGGTTGACGAGGCCGATCGTGGGATGCAGAAGCGCTTCCCAAGCAATGGCCATAGCCGTGAGCGTAGCCATGAACGGTAGAAAATGGATGGCACGGTAAAACGAGCGACAGGACTTTCCGCGTTCGATGAGAAGCGCAATCAGAAGACCAAGGACGACAGTGCCGGGTACGACGATTAGAACATACACGACAGTGTTGAGCAGTGAGCTCCTGAAGCCCTCGTCAGCGAAGACCTCGCGAAAATTGGCAAGACCGACGAAGGAAAGAGAACGCGCTCCAAACTGCCAGTCGGTCAGCGCGATAACAAAGACGCTGATCACCGGCAGGAAGAACAGAACGAGGAGGAAGAAGACGGCTGGCCCGGCCAGCATCCAGGCCGCCAGCGCTTGCGTGAAGGCCCGTCTGCGGGCTGATGCGGCGGCGGCCCATCGGAACATTCCAACGGTACCGGTCGCCGCCGGCTTATCGGAGGCGCCAGAAAGAGCAATATGCTCGTTCATCGGGCGATTTCCCGGATCAGTGTGACTGATCCCCGGCCGGAGTTCCGGGGCATGCGCCGCCCGTCACGGGCAAAGAGAAGCACGCGGTCCGGCCTGACGCCTACGTGCAAGGTCTGGCCGGGGGCGATATGAGGCGCCCGTTCGGCGAGCAGCCTTGCGTTCAGAGGGTGATCGACGCCCGCCAGATCGAGGTGGACGAACAGATCCGAGCCCATATGCTCGATCATGCGCACTGAACCGGTCAATGCGCCCCGGCCGCCGTGGTCGGCGAGATGAAAAGCCTCCGGGCGGATGCCAAGAGTGAGCGGAGTGCCGGCGAGTGCATCGGTCTCGATCGAAAGCGTCGATCCGGCTACATCGATCAGTCCGCGTTCCCGCACCACGCCGTCGAGCACGTTAATCTTGGGTGAGCCGATGAATTCGGCGACGCGCCGGTCGTCCGGATCGGCATAAATATCCTGCGGGGGAGCGACCTGCAACAACTCGCCATCGAGCATCACCGCCACTCGGTCCGACAGGGTCATGGCCTCGGCCTGGTCATGGGTTACATAGATAAAGGTAACTCCGAGCCGCTGGTGAAGCTCCTTGATCTCGGTGCGCATTTGCACGCGTAGCTTGGAATCGAGGTTGGATAGCGGTTCGTCCATCAGGAAAACGGTCGGATGGCGTACCATCGCCCGGCCGACCGCCACGCGCTGGCGCTGGCCACCGGAGAGCTGTCCTGGTTTGCGGGCCAGCAGGTGGCCGATGCCCAGCAGCGTGGCCGTACGGGTGACTTCCGCATCGATCTGGGCAGCGACTCGTGCTGTTCCTGGCAGCAAGCGACCGAGAAGAGGGAGCCTCTGGAAGGTCGAGAGCCTACGCATCCGAAGCGGCAGCGCCATGTTGGAGGCGACCGTCATATGGGGATAGAGCGCGTAGGACTGGAACACCATGGCCACGTCCCGTTGCTTTGGCCTGAGGCCGTCCACGACCTGCTCGCCGATCGAGACGGACCCCACATCCTGCACTTCGAGCCCCGCAAGGATGCGCAGCAGTGTCGATTTCCCGCAACCCGAGGGACCCAACAGCGTCAGGAACTCACCATTCGCTATGGATAGCGAAACGTCCCGCAAGACTGATGTGGATCCGTAAGTCTTTCGGATGCTGTCAATCAATACCGATGCCATAACCGTTATTTCCACATGTTCGTGACGTCTTTGCGGAGCTCGAGAATGAAATGCACCTAGTTTGGACGATTGTTGCGCGAGGCCTTAGAGACTCGAATTGCTACAGCCGAATGACGCTAATCGCATAATTCGATATTAATTTGCTAAACCGCGATGACTTGATTAAGGGCGCTTGGGGGATGAAAGTGTCGGATTAGCAAGAGCCGTCGCTGAATGAGGTACGTACTTTGGTAGAGATCGCTCTCAAACCGAGCTTGATACGAGCGGCAAAAGCTGCGGCATCATCCGACCAGAGTTCGACCAGCAGTGATCTCACGGCGATGGAAACCTATCTCGGCTGAAGGCTGAACAAGTGCGGGGCCGAAACAGCGGATTCATGTACTTCGGTCGGCGCTTCGCCGACGCCCTAGTCGAGCTAGCGAGAAGGGATGCGGGCGTCGCGGATACACCAAGGCAGAGGCAGAGGCCGACGCGAACCGCACCGTCGTGTGCACCTCACTCTTTTCGGTCTAAGTCTTTAGGCATGTTCGCGCGAGATCGGACGAGCCGCGATCGACGTCATCAGATCCCTGTCGAACTGTCGGACGTGCGCTCTTGCCGGGAACGAGCAGCGCCGATGACAACGTCAGCCACACATAGGCACACCGATAAGATCTTGCGAGTAGAGATTTTTCGAAAGCCCACGCTGATCAAGTGCTTCCGAGGCTTCGCTGTTAAGATTGACAGCGTCAATCGTCGAGTTCTCCACCGAAAGATGATCGATGATCGCTGTGCGTCGGTACATCCATAAATCACTATAAGGATATCAGTGCACTGTACTTTTCTACGAGTCCGGCGGGCTGCCAGCCGAGCTTCGCTTCGCGCAGGCCAGGAATTCCAAGATCCTGCTCTCGATTGAGGAACCTTGCTTCGGCTGCAATTTCTCCCGCGAAGGCATGAAGAACGTACTGGTAGGCGCCCTTGAACTCCCGCAAAGCCTTTTCATAGTGTTCAACAAACATTTCAGAGTTGAGCCGTTCACCGATGGCAAAAGCCACTAGCGTCTGATCTATCTCCACTACCACTCCCCTAATTGCCAAAGAGTCAAAGTGCTGAAAAGCAGCCTTAACGGCGGCGGTCTCCTCCGCGGCCGAACTTCGGTCGGCCTCCTGCTCGCTTAGCCATCTCTCTTGAAGCTGGATGCAAGCTGCCGCATCGCATGTCTGCAGCGATCGCACTCTCGGATTGAGACCGGAAAACCTCTTGATCTTGTTTCTCTTCACTTCGAACTTCTTGCCCCTCAACGTTGTCAACTCCTCGATGTTGTAATAGTAGTCACTGTTGTCACGATCGAATACGATGGGGACGCTTCCTGAAAGATCATCCGAAAGGGCCTTTGGAATCCTCACCCATTGATACGTTCGGAGTCCGGGAAGCGGCTCCAACATGATTTTCTTCGGATGCTCGCCTATCGGTGGAAAAAATTGCGGTTCGGTGTCGGATTTGCGCTGATAGGACACCAGGAGGTGATCATGATATACACAGAACTGGTGTCTCTTCGTGCCGGCCCAGCACAGGATGTTTGCAAATGTCATTTCAGAGCATTTGGGAGGATACTCGGCAAAGTAACGATCGAACTTGATTTTATGCCCAATCGATACCGCTTGCATCTCGTCAAAGATGCTTTTCATGGCTGTCCGTTTCCGAAGATGGTGCATTCTGATGGACCACGCCATGGTGAGCCCCCCTGCAAGCAGTCATCATCGCATGCACCACCTTCCGGGATGCAACTAAACGACGCCGCTGCCGCCACTTCAATCTACCGACTCTGGTAGTCAATATCGCTGGCAAGTTATTCAAGCGCTTAGAAGCGGCTTCAGGTACGTAACGGCAGCCGCAAGCGAGCGCTTGATGACGATCGCATTCTAGCGTACCGAAAGAAAGGAATGGCGGATTGATCAGGCGGAGCTTGCTTAGCCCCTCGTTCTTTCAGGGCCTGCGGCGTCCCTAGTCGTGCTAACCTTCGTCAGAGAGCTCAAGGACGGTGACTGCACTAACACCGGCGAAACGCCTTCGACTGCTCGACGATTACGATCGCAGTCTGGCGTAGTTAGAATGGCGACTTGATCAGGTGGGACCGGCTTTGTCCTGTGTCGGATCAAGGCTCCCCGCGTCATACGATTCGAGACTGACTTCCTTAAGAACGCTCGATCCGCTGGAGAGCCGCCGTCCGAGCGCTTCGACGAAGCGATCGTAGCGTTCAGCGCCCTTGGCGCGCGCTGCAGGGCTCGACTGCTCCGGTAACGCTGGGGTCGCCGTCAACCAGAAGCGGATGAACAGGGCAATCGTTTCCAGCGTAACACCGTCATTACGCTCAAGGCGCTCGAGCACACGGACGATCCGGTCGAGTCGCTTGGCTATCGCTGCTTCCCGCCGCTCGGACTCATCGGGAGACAGGAAGGAGGCAATGGCGGCCTCGGCAACCAGCGACTTCGGCTTGCCCTGACGTTTTGCGAATGCCTCAAGACTGCGAAAGATCTCTGGATCAAGATAGATGCTGAGCTGGACCTTCTTCATCTCAGCCCCTCAAAGGCCCATCTTATCGTCTGGGTCGAGGCTGACCGAACGTGCCAGCCCCTGCATCGAGCGGTTGAGGGGCGTCGCTTGCGCGGCATCAGCATCGCTGTCATCGAGCCCGGCATCGAATTCGTTGTCGGCGCGCGGCGCTGTGATCACGACCTCGTCCTGCTGCGGCAGTTCGGGCTCGCGGCGAATGCCGCCGTTCGCATCGCGAACGTTGCGCTTTAACGCGGTAAGCAGATCGATCGAGGGCGGAATCGGTGTGTGGCCCGACCAATCGTCGGGCTGCGAGATCAAGCCGACTGGAATGCTGCGCGACGTGCCTAATATCCGGCTTTGAAACTGGAGATCCTCGTAGTACCGCACCTTGTGGGCGCGCACGGGATGCACGCCCGAGACCATCACAATGGCCTCGTTGGGCGAGAGCTGCATGACTTCCCCGGGTGTGAGCAGCGGACGCGATGTTTCCTGACGGCTGACCATCAAATGGCCGAGCCATGGCGAGAGCCGATGTCCGGCATAATTCTTCATCGCGCGCATTTCAGTTGCGGTTCCGAGCGCGTCCGACACGCGCTTGGCCGTACGCTCATCGTTGGTCGCGAAGGCAACGCGGATATGGCAATTGTCAAGGATCGCGTGGTTCGCCCCATAGGCGCGCTCGAGCTGGTTCAGGCTCTGGGTGATGAGAAAGCTGCGGATGCCATAGCCTGCCATAAAGGCGAGCTGGCTCTCGAAGAAATCAAGCCGGCCGAGGGCTGCGAACTCATCGAGCATCAGAAGCAGCTTCTGGCGCCGTCGGTCGGTATCGAGGCTCTCTGTCAACCTCCGCCCGATCTGGTTGAGCACAAGACGCATCAGGGGCTTTGTCCGTGCGATGTCGGATGGTGGCACCACAAGGTAAAGCGAGATCGGTCGGGACCCGTCGACAAGATCGCGAATGCGCCAGTCGCTGCGCCCCGTGACCTTGGCAACAACCGGGTCGCGGTAGAGCCCCAGGAAGCTCATCGTGGTCGACAACACGCCGGAACGTTCATTTTCACTCTTGTTGAGGAGCTCCCGTGCTGCCGACGCCACGACCGGATGAACACGCTCTCCTAAATGGGGCGTCGCCAACATTGCATTCAAGGTCGTTTCGATCGGGCGCAACGGGTCCGACAGGAAGTTGGCAACGCCGGCAAGCGTCTTGTCTGGTTCCGCATAGAGGACGTGGAGAATTGCCCCGACCAGCAGGGAATGGCTGGTCTTCTCCCAGTGATTGCGACGCTCAAGCGCGCCTTCGGGATCGACAAGAATGTCGGCAATGTTCTGGGCGTCACGGACCTCGCAGTCGCCGCGGCGAATCTCGAGCAGTGGATTGTAGGCCGCGCTCGCCGGATTGGTCGGGTCAAAGAGTAGCACTGGCCCAAAGCGGGCGCGCCATCCGGAGGTCAGCTGGAAGTTCTCGCCCTTGATATCGTGGACGATCGTGGAGTTCGACCAGGTCAATAGTGTCGGAATGACAAGGCCGACGCCTTTGCCGGAACGTGTCGGGGCAAAGCATAAGACATGCTCGGGTCCATCGTGCCGGAGGTAGCGGCCATCAAAGAGGCCGAGCACGACGCCATCTAGCCCCAGAAGTCCCGCACGGCGAACCTCCCGCGCATCCGCCCAACGGGACGACCCATATGTCGTCACATGCTGAGCTTCCTTTGCCCGCCACACCGAGAGGAAGATGGCAACGCCCACGGATGCGATCCCGCCGCTTGCGGCGATGCACGCTCCCTTGACGAAGATGACAGGTGCGTAGGCGTCGAACTCGAACCACCAAATGAAGAAGGCAGCCGGTTGGTAGATGGGCCAGCCCGCGATCCTGAACCAGGCAGGCCCGAGTTGCGGCTGGAAAGCCAGACGCCAGGCCGTCCATTCGGTGGCCGCCCAGAGGAAAGCGAGCACGACCATCGAGACAAAGAGCAGTTGACCCCAAAGAATCTTCGTCGCGGGCATGGCCAGAATTGATGCGCACCGCGAGGGCGCCATTCAACGGCAGTCGTTTCGAGGTCGCGGCGCTGCGCAGCATGGCGAAGAGATCGGCGGGTCAGAGCGAAAGGTCGCGCTTGCGCCCAAAACTCCAGTCAACAGCGCCGGGACCCGCGATGCCGCTGACCTGTTTGCCCAGCTCACGCTCCAGCGACGGGACCCAGGGCACGAGCTGGAAGCCTAGCCCGTTGTCGATCATGGCAAAGCGACCCGAGGCGAGCGAAATCCTTTGGCGGTAGACCCCCGCGATGGTCTCTCCCGCCTCAGCGGGCAAATGCGCCAGCCCAGTTTCGGAGGCTAGGCGCCGGCCCACGGTATCGAGCTCACGGCTACGCAGAGTGCCGATCAGGTTGCGGCCTAGCGTGACTTTGTCGCCATCCCGGCGGGCAAGCCCCTGCTCTACTAGCGCATCGATCCGGCGATCGAGCGCGGACCGAACCTCGGCGCCGAATCCACCACGCGCAAGATCGACGGGCGCACGATCAACCAGGCGCCGATCGAGCCAGGTCGCCCCTGCCGAAGCCACCTGCTGGTCGAGATTAAGGTCCGAGCGGACGGCAAGCGCGATTCGCTGCCGGTCCCTCGTGTCCTCGAAGCGACGCAGCTCGACAATACCGCCAATCGGCCCGTCACCCGTGGCGTCGATGTCGGGGAGCCTAAGGTGATGCACGCGCCCGTCGATCCCGTCGACAACGGCAAATGCCGATCCCTTAAGCTCATCATCAAGCCCGCGGCTGATAAGGCGGCCGATGACAGGACCGCCATGACGTTCCCCCTCAAGCGCCCAGGAGGATGGCGCACGAGATGCACCGTCCTTCGCGAGTGTCTTGTGCAGCCGTTTGATGATATCGCCGCGCTCCCCAAGCGCACGCAAGCGCAGCTCCAAATCAGGGGCGAGAACCCAGCGCGCGGGGCCGGCGGGCTCGGCGAGCCCCAGCCGCTCAAGCGTCCGCATCCGGCCAATCCGGATCTCACGCAGCGGGTCGGACCCATCGCCACGCTCTGGCCGCAGATCGATCACACCGTCCGTCCGTCCCGCTTCCCGGGCAAGCGCGCGGTCGAGCCGGGTCCAGCGTTCGGCCGCCACCTCTGCCTCAAGGCCGCGCCGAACCTCAAGCTCCGATCGGGGACCAAGCTCGCGCGTGACTAGATCACTTGCGCGGGCCCGCAGGCCTTTGCTGATATAATCGCGGCTGATCACAAGGTCGGAACCGTCGTCGGCCCGGCCCCGGACCAGGATGTGAATGTGGGGGTGCTCAGTATTCCAATGGTCTATGGCGACCCAGTCAAGCCGTGTACCGAGATCGCGTGAGGCCTGGTCCATCAACTCGCGCGTAAAGCTCCGTAAGCTCCCCAGTTCGCCGGCGTCATCCGGCGAGACGATGAAGCGGAAATGATGCCGATCGTTCTCACAGCGCTCAGCAAAAGCTCGGCCATCTGCGCCATCTCCGGCAGCATCGAATAGCTCGCCACGCGATCCGTCACGGGTGACGCCGTCACGCCGCAGGTAACCGATATGGGCCCGCAGGCTGCCTGGCGAGCGCATCCGCCGCACGACACGCGCCTTGACCATGGCACTGCGGCCGCGATCTTGCAGGAGCCGGTTGGCCCTAAGGGTCGCAGCGCGCCCACGCCCAAACCTGCCGCCACGACTGCCGGCACGACGTGAAAGACCGCCAGCCTTTTGCGCGGCTTGCAAGGCTTGCGCCAGGAAGGGCTTTGCTCGCGGCCAGCGTGTCGAGCGAATTTGGCCTGGGCGAATGCGGAAATCATCGTTGCGCGTCATCTTGGCCCCCGCAATGTGTGGAAAGCCGAGCCAAAACAGCGTCGTGGCGAAAATGACAAGTTGTGCCGGATCTTCGCAAGGTTTGGAGCGTATCTGAATTCACTAGCAATTCTCACCCAACCGACCGGCCGCACCTTGCGGCTTTTATCCTGCCATCCGCGGTCGACCATTCCCTGCTCGTCCCCTAACACTCTCCAACGCGCGACAAACTTCGACAACACGCGACGAAATGCGATTGCGATCATCGGGACACCGCTTTGGTTGATCGCGGCACAAAGAGCCCGGTCGCACCCGGTACGAAGACAGGCCTTCCTGTGTTCGCCGGGTCGTTCGGAGTGTTCATCGAATGCAGAGCTGATGTCGATCCGGCATCAGCCGACGAGCTGTCGGAGCGGTCATAGAATAATGCTGCCTGCCGCCACGGAAGGATGCGTCGGATGGCATACGCCGCATGCTCGTTCCGCTCAATGCCGATCAATCTGACGAGCCTTGCAACGTAAACCTGGGTTTCCTGGGGTAGTGGTCGCCCTGTCGCCAGATGCGCCTCGTAACGCTCTGGGCCCGCGTTATAAGCTGCGAGAAATCCTTGCCATCCAAACCGGTCGAGTATCTCGCGAAGGTAGGCCGTACCTGCGAGAATGTTGTCGCGAGGGTCAAAGGGATCGACACCCAGGTTGTAGCGAAGGCTGAGGTCGACCCAGGTCTGGGGCATGATTTGCATCAGCCCCAATGCTCCCCGGGACGATACGGCGTCTTCGTTTCCGCTGCTCTCGACTTGCACGACGGCACGGATCCACTGTTTCGGGATCGCAAATCGGCGGGAGGCTTCGGCCATGAAGGCTGCATATGCATCGACATGCAGGGAGCTGAGCGAACGAGAACCAAGCGCCGGGATTGCGGTCTCAGCCCAAGCTTCGGACGACAATTCGAGGGCCAGCAGAGCTCCTAAAACCCAAGCCGCAATTGCAAAGATTGACACGCGCGCGCTTGCGCTCGCGAATGTGAGAGGTAGAAGATTCAGCCGCTGAGTACCAGGCGATCGCCGACAAGCACAGCGCACGATCTTCTTCAAAAGTCTGGCCGAGACGGGGCAATGGTGCAGCGATCCACCAACCGACGAGACTGCATATCCACGGAGCGGGTCCAACAAGATCAGTCTCCCTTTGTCGATACGGGCAGTGCTTGTCCGATGACGGCGGATGCCGGAATTGGCCCGAAATAGCGCCCATCGAACGAGTCCGCCGACTGCCAGTTCATGAGAAAGACTTCGTCTGGCGGTATGAGGCGGCATCCGAGCCAAACCGGCAGCGGACGGCCACGTGCATCGCGCTCCCGCGCCTGACCCATCTCGATGCCGTCGACGGAAACGACGAGGCCATTTCTGCAGACGGTTTGCCCCGGCAACGCCATGACGCGCTTGAGCATGGGAACACCGATCGGCAGATAGCCGTTCAAGTCCATGAAGGTGGCAAGCGGCTCGGGCGGGCGAACCGCCACGAGCTCAGTCACAGTCAATCGTCGCGATGGCTGCAGACGATAGAGGCCGATCGGAACACTTTCTGAAGCATTCCAGATGTACGATGGAGCTGCATCTCTGTCCGAGCACAACGCGAGAGCTGCCGATCCGCAGATCGCGAGAATAATCGTCAGCCGTCCCATCAGAGGCCCCGTCTTCGACGGTGCAGCCAAGCCTGGTGGCGCGCTCGGGTGTAGGTTCGCGGGGCTTCGTTGACAGAGAGACGGTTGTGAACGTGATGCCAATAGTCTGGCGCAGCATCGGCCGGATTGATCTCAAGTGCCTCAACCGCATCGATCAATTGCAGTGCGCGCTCGACTTTTGTCCATCCTGACAATCGCAGCAGACTTTCCCCGCCGGGATATACCCAAGGGACAGTTGAATATCGCTGCCGCGGCGCCGCGGCGCGCAGAATGTCGATACGCGACAGAACGGTTCCAAAATCGTTGGACGTCCAGCGCACGAACGCGAAAATGCTGCCGGCAGCAAATGAAAGAACGCGGCGATGGTGGTCAATGATCTTTTCCGATACGGGCCGGCCGAACCGAATTCGGTTCTCGATTCGCCCTTTGACCCACAAGAGTTCGACAGTTGTGACATCGCTCATTTGACGGCTCCTTTGTTCGGAGACGTCTCTGGTTCGCGCCAACAGACGCGTATCCGCTGGCCCGCGGCTGCAATAACGTTGGCTGCCGCCAAGTGGTTATAGCGAAGCGCAACTAGGCGCGGTCGCGAAGCCCTCGCGGCGGCCACCTTGCTGATTGCAGACGAAAGCGTCTGATGTGTTAGGAGGAACCGGAAGGATTCAGGGTTAGCAGAGCTAGTGGAGCGGGCAGCCACTGCGCAGCAGAACGTTACGAGCGCTTTCCGTCCCCGATGGCACGAAGGTCCGGCCCCTGAAGGGGCGAAAGTTGTGGCCAATAGCGCGATGCAGCTCTCAGCCCTTGCCTCGGCTCCGAGATGCGCCCGCCTTTGCAGCCGTTCTGCAATGGGACGGACCTGAAGTGGCGCGAAGTTCGATCGGTCCACAGCGTCAGTGTCATGCGTAATGACAAGCCGATATTGGGGTAGGGTTTGACGACGGTCGATCTGGCGCGGGTCGTAAGCAAAGTGCTCCAGGGGGAACAGGCTTTTCGGCTTGGCGTGGAGATGAACGAAATCAACGCGCCAGCCGCCCGTTTGACCACCATCACGTTTGCGTTTGAGGCGATCGAGGCAGCGTTCAAATCCGTCAGTCAGATCGAAACAGGCACGGGCAATCATTAATACGAGGGGCTCATTGCGAACACCCGTGGAGAACCGATCCCGCCCGATCAGATCGATTCCGCAGGCATGACCGTGCATATCTGCCGTCTCCTTCCATTCGTTGATCCCAGAGAAGCGATGGCGTCGGCCCTCGGTTGATTGGCGCATCGACGTCACGAGGGTTGTTGATTGCAGCCGGTCGTGTGTAGCCTTGCGGCGTTCGCAGACGCGCACGCCGGTAGCCCAACCTACGAAGGTTGGGATCTCGTATGGGGTGGCTGCCATCAGGTGGGATGTTGTCAGGCCGGCATCCCGAGCCTCGAGAATCTGCGAACCGGCGGAAATCAAAACGTCCGCACTCCAAATCGGAGCCATGCCATGTTCCGACATAGCTTCCGCACGAAACGTGATTGCCCCAGCGCGGAAGTTGATCGGTAAAACCCGTATCGACGTTGACGGCAAGGAGAACGGATATGCCGTCAGGTCTTGCGCATCGCATGGTGAGAGGTCGCCAGGCAATGAGCGCAACAGATCGCGTTGACCGCGATCAGAGTGACGCCCATGGGCAGAGGATATGCAGTCCGACATGGGTCAGCGCCGCTCCTTGCCTGCATACGGAATCGGTGTTTGCCGTTTTGCAGGCAAGACCGTGCCTATGCCGGGATCGCTGGTTGATTTCTTGGCTCCCCGGTCCGCCCAGGCTTTGAGGTCCTCCAGCGCATAAACAACGCGGCCGCCAAGCTTGCGATAGGTCGGCCCTGTGCCATAGGTGCGATGCTTTTCCAGAGTTCGGCCGGACAGGCCGAGAAAGCGTGCCGCTTCAGGGGTGCGCAATAATCGCGGCGGCAAGCTGGCGGTCGGATCGGGCATTTGAGCAGCTCCCGTGCTCGTCTGGAGGATGCGCGCGTTTGATCGCGCGCCGACGAGCATCATGGCGGAGTAGAAGTGCTTAGGGGATGCCGAAGATGCAGTCATGATTTTCGGCACCCCCGGCTCCGTTCCTGACAGCTGACAGGCAGAGCACTCTCCGTCAGCCAACGCACATCAGTTGACAAACGTTGCGCAAAGCGATGGTTCGCCGCTGCATCGTTGGCGCGTTTAGAGGCGCGCTCCCGGACAGTCCGAGGACTGACATTTGGACAGTGGCCGGACACGCGATGGCGTGTGTCCATCGAGGGCGCGCAGCACCAACCTCAAACTCTGGCGGCGCTGGATGATAACGTAATGGAGGTTCTGGCGGACGGCCCTCAATGCGTGCCGCAGACGATGTGAGCGTCTGCGCCTGTCTTTAAAGCCGCATCGAGCGGCAGTTTTGCCTGAATAACGGGCACCGAATCGACAGCCTTGTCTCTTTGAGACACAGAAGAAGCTGACCCGAGACGGCATCTATCCATCGTCCAAATGGTTCGATCAAAACCATTGATTTTGCCAATCTACGAATGGTCGATAATAAAGGTCAGTTGGAGAACTCAGATATCGGGATCATCTTCGCCCCAGCTCTGGGACGAATTCTAAGGTCTGCGACGCGTATCGGCCGAGGCGAACCCATGACGACCGTCATCTTCGGCGGACGCGCGAGCGGCGTCGTGCCGGCTCGAAGCGAAGGACTTCCTCTGGGTCGCTTAAGCACATTTCCAATAAACCACAGTATGCTTTTCCGAAGCTCCCCACGTTGATATGGATAAACACCGCGCGTCTGAACGAAACTTGCGCAGCTGCAGCTTCGCAGGGATTGGTCGCCACCGATTGTAGGTGGAGTGCTGCAGTCTGGCCAAATGAATCGATTTCATGGCAGCCAGATTGCCAAATATGAATAGTCCAGTCGTCGAGATCCGATGCGAATGGGAGCCATACATGATGCAAATCTGCCCGCCCCCTTAAATCACCGGCATTTATGTACGCCCCTAATCGGACCTGCCGCGCTTGGGGCGTCCGAACCCCACAGCATGCAGCGCAAAAGCCAAGCGCGACCATAATTTCGTCTGACTTTGTCGCGGCAAGTCGAGATCCTTACGGATGACACGTCATCTGAGCTGGATAGTTGAAGCCTACCTGAAGCGGCATTCCTGATAATGCCTCTTTCGATCGGTCGAAGGACTCAGGACGGGCGCTCGGTCTGTCCAAGGATAGGATATTGAATGATGAACCAGGATGTAAACCATTCGCCGGCGGTGTGCTTTCTTCTGGGTCTTCCCCGCTCGGGGACGACGCTGCTGGCGCATTTGCTTCAGCGGCACCCAGATATTTCGGCTCCGCCTGAGCCGTGGCTCATGTTGGCACTTGAGGCCTTCGGTAAAGTGGACCATCGTCACCCAGCCGGCGCATCCCTGGTTCAGATCGCAACGTCGGAGTTCTTGGGACGAATAGATCGAACGATCGTCACTCGCGCTTTTGCCGATGCTGCTTATGGCCGGTATTTGGCAGCTGCGGGCAAGCGCACCCTGATAGACAAGACTCCGCGCTATTGGACGGTGCTCGATTTTTTGGATTCCCTCTATCCCGAGGCGCCGCGACTGGTTCTCATGCGTAACCCCTACGCCATTGCCGCGTCGCTGAAAACGACGTGGGGCGTTCCCCTTCTGTCGGCAAGTTATCCGCCTGCGATCGCTTCGTGTGTTGCCGATATCGTCTTGGGCCAACCGACGCCTGCCATCGCATCTTCTCTCGCCGATCTCGTTCTGGGTTTACCTGCGCTTGCAGCGTACCGCAGTCGGCCTCAGACGCAGGTGGTGCAATACGAGGTCCTTGTGGCGCGCCCCGATGAGGAAATCCGGCGCGTGCTTGCCGGCCTGGGTTACTCCCCAACGGAGATGGCATCACCACCGATGGAGCAAATGGACTATCTCCGGTCCAGCACTTTCGGGGATCGCAAGATCCTGGAGAAAAAGGCTATCGATGACCGTTCAGTGCAGGCTTGGCAAACCGACCTGAGCATCGAAGAGATGCAGGTCGTGACCGATCTCGTTGGGACAGAGCTTTTGATAGAGCTCGGTTATGAGCAGGACCTTCGGTTCGCCGAACGGGCCGGCGTCGTTGATAAGGGTCCGGAAGTAACCCAAGGTTATCGCCAGTTATTTCGAGCCTGCTGGGATTTTCTGGAAGGCAAGACAGAAGGATCATTCGACATCCCCGCTGACGGCACCGTATTCGGTAATGGTTCGCAAGCAGAAGAGAACTCCACGTCGGCTTTCGGTCCCTCGATATTTCAGCAAGCGCAACGTCTGGCCGCCTCCAAGAAAGAGGAGACCTTACAGGTGGCAAATTCAATCGCGGCCCAGTTGAATGAAACGCTCACAGCTTCGAAGGCCGATTGAGATGCGCCGCCAGAAGGCCGTTCGTGATGGCGTGCCCGCATGATGATGTTGCGCGCCGAGATCGTGAGGCTTGGGGGGCGGACCTCATCATTTCAGAGGCCAATCGCGGCACAGGCTCAGCTGTCATGCGCAAACAACATGAAAGTGGAGAAGTACAAATTGCGGCATTTGAGGCACGGATGGCCAAGGTGTCTGGCACAGGTCAGAACGATTGCTCGCTTGCTTTCCTCGGAATATCCCGACCCCATGGGGCACACGCCACACACAAGCTGCTCTTCTACAATTGAGCTCGCTGAATTCAGAGCGCGGCGGTGCCATCGAACGTCCGAAGGCTTTGATCTGCCCTACCCAATCCAGATTGGCCAGTGTGGCGCCCGAGTAGACGTTCGCATACTCCAAGCTAGTTGAACCCTCGGGGGGCGTGGCGACAGCGGCAGACATGCCGGCAGCACTCCCAAGACTTAAACTCGCAGTTCCACGAAGGCGCTAAGGGAGTGCGTTCCAAGGTTGGGGATCGATTTTCAGTATTGGTTTTATTCCTTGCGAGAAGGTGGACGAAGGAATGCGCGATAGCCGCCGCGCATCAGCGCCAAGCCGGCCTGAACCAAGCGGATAACTCGGCTGCGCAGGTCGTGGGTTTTCCAGGCGCGCTCGGAGACCCGTCTTGCACCAAACAACACCTCGGCAACGGCACGGTATGTGGCGCCGTCCATGCGCCCATCGAATGCGCGCAGCGCCAGCGCCAATCGTTTACGTCGTTGGGCTGATAGGTGATGAAACGGCGGTCCTGGCGGGCGACCGTTGATCGCAAGCAAGAACCGATATGCGGCGTGGGCACGGATCTTAAACTCGGCGTCAGGCGGCAGTTCGAATGCATAAGAGGCACCGAACAGCGGGGCCTGTTTCAGCCATAGATGATGCTTGGTTCCGTGAATGCGCAATACAACATGCCAACCATCCGCTGCCCGTCTGATGCGACGCGATGCAGGATCAGCAAGCGCAAGGCCAGCGGCAACGATATCCGAGCCGGAAGCGCTCCGAACGATCGGCAGCACCGCCGGCAAAGCCTCGGGCGCCCAGAAGATAGTCTGCTCGTGAAAGGACCCCTGCGGGTCATGAGCGAAAGCAGAGGCCCCATCTCCTCCGAAATTCGGGAGTCACCCGCCCATGTTTCGAAACCGTGTCCCGATAGTCAGCTTGATACTTGGGATTGCGGCGGAGGATTTCCCAAGCGAAATCCGACATCTCGCCAGTTTTGACGCTCTGATACGACTCCGGTGAGCGCCAGTCGAATTTAGACACTGCTGTGATCTCCCGCTGAAACAAAATTGCGGCGCAGTGTCTATAAAGCCCAGGGTTGCTGTGGAAGTCTCTATTTGTGCATCACGTGATGCACAAAGTCGATCACGCCATCAACGGGAAAGATTATTTCTCCGCGTGCAATCGAGGCGATATTTTTTTGCTATTTGGGAGCGCCAGCGCGAAGCAAATCGCGGTAGCCGTGGTCAGCCATCCATTTTGCGCGCGCCAAATGGCTGTCGAATGCATTGCGAGCGCGCCCTGGCTCGCGATCCGGATCAATATGCAACACGATCCGGGCGACCTCGCTCCAATCGGCACCATCGGCCTCGGCGTCGAGGAGCCGCCAATACGTCACCAGATGCTGCTCGTCATAGGACGTCAGCGCCGCATCTGTCGGTGCCAAGTCCGCGACATCGGGGTCAAGCGGCGTTTGCATGAGAATCCCGCAAGGTATGAGAACAAACGTGTGTCGGTGGCAACTCGATGCTCGGGGAAAGGTCGCTCTATTCCCCTGGCTCGGTCCCAACCCGAGAATACATATTATAGGAGATAAACCTCCTAATATGTAAAGACGCAACTTGCGCAGATGGACATGCGTAAGTTGGTGGGGCGGAATTTCTTAAAGGAGCGGAAGCGGAAAGGCTTCACGCAGGAGAAATTCGCCGAGGCCTCCGGCTTCACTCAACAATATATCAGCAAGTTGGAGCGTGGTCAGCGCAATCCGACTGTGGTGACGCTGTTCGAGCTCGCAAGCACGCTAGGCATCAGCCACGTCGATCTTGTCGTGCCTGACGAGGAGTTTAGCAAACCGCGTGCCAAGTCAGCAAAGCGAAATCCATGATGCGATCGACGCCGATCGATCCGGCCCCGTTGGCGGCTTTTTCTTTCGGCGTCAAAAAGCGCCCCGCCCGACTGGATCGGGCGGGGCGTACTCGGCGCGAGGCTTACTCGCCGGTCTTGCGCGGCCGCGACCAGAGGAGCGTATAGCCTTCGCCGGCTTCATCCTCGAACAGGTTCGCGTAGATCGGCGCGTTGAACGAGGGGTCATCGAGCTTGAGCGAGAGGTAGTCGCGGCCTTCCTCGGAGCGCTTGGACCAGGCCGCTCCGATCTCCGCCCGGCCCACATAGACGCGGTGGCTAGGAGCGTTGTCGTTTGAGCGGTTGGCCTCGGGGACGATGCGGACGCCCCTCGCCTGCAAGCTCAGCGTAACGATCTCGCCCTGGAAATCGGAGCCGACCTTCTTGAAAGAACCGATGCTAGCCATGTGTACTTCTCCTTGAGTTGTTTCGAGCCCCGCGACCACCGCGGCCTCGATGGCGATCTGACGGCCGAAGACGATCGGCGACGCACCCGCTTTTCTGCGGGCCGGAGCGTTAAGCGGAGGACGCCGGCGGGGAGACTTTCTTGTCTCGCGAGGAATGGGCGTAGCCCAGGGGAAGAAAGTCTCAACCGACGGCGTTGCGGCTCAGACGATCGAGGCGCAGCCGGTCTTCGGCCAGATCAAGCCAACGAGGCGAGGTGCGTCCGAGCGCTGAACACAGACTTAAGCGGGAAAAGACGTGGCAGAGCTCGCTTTGCAGTACAAGAAGACGACCGGTTTCGACGTAGAGAAAGAAAGAGCATGCGGGAAAAGGCGACATTGCCGACGGGCAACAACCACAGCCGGCAGCTATCATCGACCGCTCAGACGGGCCAAATGACGGCGGCCGGTACGACCCAGCGCTGCAAAAGGCTGTCGCATTCAAACACTCTCGACGAACGTTTCGCGCTCTTGAGAGACCGGATAGCCACCCGTGAATGATGAGCAAAGGACTATTGCTCGCGTGTCGAGGCGATCAGAGTCGGTCGATGCAGATCCAACCGCCTCGTGCGTTCACTCAATTGAGGCGAGTCGCACCTGTTCGGCGTGAGGACGCGACCGACCGGCTGGCGGTCATTCAATCGCGAGCAGGGCTTGGTGATGTGGTGCCAAGCTCGCGGGTTACCGGCGAGGGGGGATGCGAAAGGTGCGGTCGCGATCCGTCATTGGATGGCTCACTCAATAAGGGCCAGTTGTCCGAAGGGGCATGTCGCGGATAATCTCCGGCCTGCAGATGACCGCAATTCCGAATATCGGAATCGCGATACGCCCCTGCTTCCCCGCGCGGCCGGTCTGGATCGATAGCCAAGCAGGGGAAGGGAAGAAATCCGCGCCGCACATTTCGGGTATTTTATACCCCAGTCGCGACAATAAATTATTGTGCCTTGAATTGGTGCGAAATCTGGGTTATTTTTTACCCCAAACGGATCACTAAAATGCTACACCGTAGACGTAAGGTTGAGCGGTTCTTGTCCTCCCGTCCGGTTTTCACACGGCGAGAGTTCCGCGAAATCGTATCTCCGGGCCAGCCTCTTTCGTCCGCGGATTCTTTACTAAAATACCACGTCTCGACGGGTCGCATACTTCACGCAGCTTCCGGTGTGTACGCCGCCGTGCCGCCGCACCTGATTGGCAAGCCCTTCCAGCCGGACCGCCTATTGGTCGCCTCCCGGATTCGGGAAGACAGCGTTCTAGCGTTCCACACCGCACTAGAACTACACGGACTCTCCTATTCCGAAGGTGTAGAGACCCAGATCCTCAGCAAGGGGCGTCCCGGCGAACTCAAGACGCGCGTCGGAATGGTGCGTTTCGTCGCGCAGCCGGCTGCGCTACGCAGGTCCGGCCGCGAGCTCGATGGCACGGTCGTACTTGACCGGCGAGGCCTAGACATAAGAGTGACCTCTCTGGAGCGAACGCTGGTCGATTGTGTCGAACGGCCCGATCTCGCAGGCGGCAACGAAGAATTATCCAACGCGCTTCAGACAGTAAGCGCGATCGAGATGCGCAAGCTCGTCGAGTTGGTGCTCGCGCGCGAAAATAAATCCGTCGCGGGCGTCCTAGGATGCTGGCTCGAGAGCCGCCGTGAAGATCTGCTCGTCGACGATGGCGTTCTTGAAGAGCTGAAGCGCTCGGCACCGTCGTCGACGAGGCCCGTCCTCGGGGCGACCATCCGAGCCGGTGAGCCGCATCCAAAGTGGAAGGTCATCTTGCCGAATGAATTCCTCCGCCCCTCCTTTGAAGGCGGATCGCCGGAGATGACGTCATGATATCGGTTCCTTCGAGGCCGCCACCATCGAGCGTGTCGTGCGGTTGATTGACGTCCTCGATCGTCTGACCAAGGACAAGGAGATCGGCAATCTGTTTGCGCTGAAGGGAGGGACCGCGCTCAACTTATTCTATCTAGGTCTAGATCGGTTGTCAGTCGACATCGATCTCAACTACATCGGTGCCGAAGATCGCGAAACAATGCTGAGCCATAAGAAATTAATCGAGCAGCGCTTGCCCCGGCTGATGCAGACCTATGGATATCAGCTGATCCGGGATCCTCGCAGCGAGCACGCAGGCGAGAAATGGCGCTTCAGATACGCATCGGGCTACCATCGACCTGGCACGATCGAAATCGACGTCAATTACATGTACCGTATTCCGTTCTTCGGCACAGTTGAAAGGGATTCGTCTGCTCTCGGCGGATACGTCGCAAGAAACATTCGCCTGGTGGATCTTCATGAGATCGCGGCCGGAAAGATCGTTGCGATGGCCGCTCGCAGCGCCTCGCGCGACCTTTATGACGCTTGACGGCTGCTGCACGCCGATGGTCTGGATTGGCAGAGGATCAAACTCGCCACGCTCGCTATCGGGGCAGCGACCAGGGACCTCGATTGGCGTGAAGCAACGCTGGGTCATTACAAATACGACATAAACGAGCTTCGCGGGAAGCTGCTTACTGTCGTGAAGAACGATATGTTCCATGGTGATGGCAATCCCGAAGCCTGGTGCAAGCGCATCCTTGGCGAATGCCAGGAGAAGCTTGCGCCGATGTTCGACCATGACGAACGAGAAATGGCCTTTCTAGATGCGCTATACGAAAATGGCCGGGTCGATGTCGACGGCCTCACTGCGGATGCCGCGACTAAGCGTGCCATCGAGAGCTTCCCTGCACTTCAATGGAAGGCACTCAATATCAGGAACTATAAACGCGGATTGACTCGACCTTAGCCGATGACGATCGGTGCTGTTGGTAGGCCCCGCTAGATTGTCCGTTGCCTACCCTGCCGACGCCGATCTGGCCTAACTAGCCGATTTATGCTGCCATCGAGCGACGACTTGCGGTCGATCTTGTTGGCCTACTTCCCTGAGATCTGATGGTTGTCCAAGACTTCTTCAGACCGATAGCTACGAGGACAGATCAAGCTAAATGGCTCGAACGCGTAGCGGCCGCGGGCCGGAGATGGGACTACGTTCGTTGCTTTTCTACGGCAGCTCGAACTCAGGGCTCTCAGCCGAACATATGGTGGTTTCTTGAAGTCCACTGCTTGTTTGCGGCAATTTCGAACGTTCCTGCAGCGCAGGGACCAGCGCGGTTGAACCGTGGTCCACCTCTTCGCCGCGATTGCGGACAGGTTCTGAACTGACACTCTGGGGAGCTCCGTCCACACGACAAGCCCGGCGGGCGATGCGTCTACGGCCGCTTCACCCGAGCTGTGGTATCTCTGGTCGTCTGGCCGCACCGATCGGCACGAGACAAGCTGCGGTCGCGCTTGCCTGCTGTCGGCTCCGAAAGGGCGCCCCTTCGCTCGAACAGATCAGGCGGTGCGTTGGTCGAGCGAAACTTCCTCGGTGGTCTTATGCGGCCTTGAGGCTCTACCCACGGGGGTGTCGGGGGAATGACGCTGAGTCGGCGTTCGATCAGGCGTATCGACGCTCAGGCAACCGCTCGCCGCGCGCGACACGCAGGTACACAGCTTGCCGTTCGTCGCCCGCTCTTCACTACTGAAGAACACGTCACGATGATCGACCTGGGCCGATGCCTCCAGGATCGGCAGCACGCAAAGGCCGCATTCTCCCCGCCGGCAACCGAAGATCATGCCGACGCCGGCGTCTTCAAGCGCCTCTAGCATGGAGCGGTTGGCAGGCACATCAATTTCCAGACCCAATCGGGGAATCCTGATCCTGAACGGCGCGTCTGCGAACTTGCCGGCATTACCAAACGTCTCGTAGCGGAGCTGTGCAGGAGGCCTGCCCGCTTCGCGCCACAGGCGCTTGGCCGCCTCCAACATGCCAAATGGCCCGCACACATAGAGCTCGCCGCGCGGATCCAGGTGGGCGATCTCGCCGGCGATATCGATGCGCTGTCCCTCTTCACTGACGAAGAGCTGAAGTCGTTCGCCAATATAGCGGCCAAGCTCGTCCGCGAGCGCCAGGTCGCGACGGCTATGCGCAGCATAGAGCAGGCGAAAATTCGCGTCCGCTTGCTTCAGTGCCAGCGCCATTGTGTAGATCGGCGTGATGCCGATGCCGCCGGCCAGCAGCAAATAGTCCGGCCGGCCGTAGCTGAGTTCGAAGCTGTTTCGCGGCTCGAAAATCGTGAGCCGTTCGCCCGCCTTGAGGCGCCACATGCCGACCGACCCGCCCCGGCTGGAAGCGACCCGCTTGACGGCGATGCGATAGAGCCCGTCCCCACAAGGTCCCACCAATGAATAGCTACGAAGCTGCGGCCGCCCGTCGATCGGCACGAGGACGTCGATGTGACTGCCAGGCGTGACCTTGGCTGACGGGTAGTCCGGCCCGATCTCGAAGAGACGGACGTCAGGAGTGAGATCGCGCGTGGCACGAAGACGTGCACTAATCCGTTCCATCGGCTTGGCCATGACTTTTCGCTCACTCGGCCGCAAGGTTTGCGACCACGCGGGCCTGCTCGTCGGCCATCATCTGGTCGATCAGTCGACGTGCCCAGAGCGCGCCCGCATCGATGTTGAGATCGTAGAAGGGCGAACGCGGATTCTTGTCGATGGCGGCCTGCTGCGCCTCCAAGATCCTGTGATCCTGATCGTAGACGCCTGCCCCGCCGTTGACGTGGGCGAGCTGGAGCTCTTTCGTCAGTTGCAGATCATCCTTCCGATAATTTCGAACGAAGTTCCAGAAATAGTGGCAGGTCGTCTCAGTTTCGGGCGTGATCGCCGCCAAGAACGCTCCGCTGACGCCGTGCGAGCGGTCGCCTTGCGGCGCGCCCGTATTTGTCAGCGCCACACCGACGTCGCCGACGACGACCGACGGCGCCTGGAATGTCACGATCTGCCAGCGATCGACGCGGCCCGGCCGTGCAAGCTGACGGCCCCAGAACGGGGGCGGCTCGATGTCGATCATCCAGCGCGTCATCGTCGCCGTGTTGTCCGTGTGGGTCACATCGAAGGGCGCAGCCGTGATCGCCTCGTCGCCGATGCTGCCGGCGTGCACATAGGTCTCGTGCGTGAGGTCCATGAGGTTATCGACCACCAGGCGATAGTCGCATTTCAACTGATAGAACGTGCCACCCTCGCCAACCCATTGGGTGCCACCGTTCCAGTGAAAATCCGGAATTTTGTCGGGGTCCGCCAGTGCTGGATCGCCGGGCCACAGCCAGACCAGGCGATGTCGCTCAGCGACCGGATAAGCGCGTACGCAGGCAGACGGATTGATCGTCTTCTGTGCAGGCATGTAGGAACAGCGGCCGGCCGAATTGAAGACCAGCCCGTGATAACCGCACATGACATCATCGCCCTTGAGATGTCCGAGCGACAACGGCAGCAGCCGGTGCCAACAGGCATCCTCAAGCGCCGCGATGGCGCCGTCCGTGCGGCGATAGAGCACGATGTTCTTGCCGCAGATGGTGCGGGCGGAAAGCTCGCGGGCGATCTCGTGGGACCATGCAGCCGCGTACCAGGCATTGAGCGGAAAGGGTTTTGGTGCGTTCACGGTGCAGCTATCTCCATGATTTAGTCGATGGTCGCGGGCTTGCCGTCTTAACTCCCATTTTCGAGCAGATTGCGTTGGCAATAGCTTTTGGACAATCGGACAGAGTTGATATCCCTTATCTACTCTTTCGATACGGCGGCTTGGGCCAGGCGAGGAGGATGTTTAAGGAGATGGCAAAGGATTGGGATCCACTCGCGATTGATTTTGCCGCGATCCGTACCTTACGCTTGGTGTCCGAACTGGGTTCGTTTTCGAAGGCCGCCGAAGCGCTCGGTACGAACCAATCGACGATCAGCTACACGATGGACCGGCTGCGCGCGGCGTTCCACGACAAGCTGTTCGTGCGCCAGCGCGGCGGCATCGCGCCAACGCCCCGCTGCGTCGAGATCGTCGAGTGTGCCAGCCGCCTGCTCGAGGGCTTTGAGGGCCTCATGCAGCCGGCGGATTTTGATCCGGCTAGCGCGTCCGGGCGAGTCACGATCGCCTGCAACTACTACGAACGCTCGATGATTCTGCCGCGTACAATCGCCGAGCTCAGGCGCCAGGCGCCCCGCCTGGTGCTGGAGATCAAGGCGGCACGCGCCAAAGGCATCGCGTATCTCAAACGCGGCGAAGCTGATATTCTCCTCGGCCCCTACGACGTGCAGGAGGACAGCCTCTATCATCGCAATCTGCTGGATGACCACTACGTGTGCGTCATGCACCGAGGCCATCCGCTCGCCGGCCGGAGGCTGCGCGTCGACGACTATGTCAAGGCGAGCCATGCCGTCGTCACCTACGGAGGCACCTGGCGCTCAGGCTACCTCAGAGAGCTCGATGAACGCGGCCTGTCGCTCAATCGGGTGGTCACGGTACCGAGCATCTCAGATCTCACCCACATTCTCCCCGACACTGATCTGATCTCGACGGTACCAAGCCGCATCGCTTCGAACATCGCCAAATCCGTCATAGCAACGTCGTGTCCTTTCCCGGAGCCGTTTCAGATCGGGATGACCTGGACGTCGCGGACGCATCATTCCGCCGCGCACCGGTGGCTACGGCAACTCATGGCCCGAATTGCCGGCGCTCTGCCGTACAAGGCCGTTCTCGCCGCGCCGTCTGGGCGCACCCGCGACGGTGCCAATTCCAGAGCTTGAATTGCCTGCCTGCCGGCACGTGGGTCTCTCCGCTTCTTTCGAATTTGACACCCCCTCCTGTATTCTCGACAAGCCGCCGACTTGCTGACGGCCCTGCACGACTGAGTCGGTTTCCGGCAGTCCGATTAGACAAGGCGGCTTCATTAAGTTCCAATCGGACGAGCTCTGGCCGTCCCGCCACGCGATCGGAACGAGAAAACCGGGGTTGCCAGTGTCTTGCTGTCGGCTTCAAAGAGCGTTGCTTCCGCGCGGATCGAGCGGGCGCGCACCAAGCTTACTCCTCGGACTTGCGCGGCTACGACGAAACGAGCCTGTGGTCATCGCCATCTTCGTCATCGAACTATTAAAGTCATCGAGAGAGCAAGCTTCACGAATCTACCAAGTATGATGTTTTTGGCAGATTTGACGTGCGGCTTTCCTGCGCGTAAGCACCGGAAACGTTTTTTCGACAATGGGCCAGCATATGCGGTTGGCAGACGATGAATCGTACCGTGGCCGCGGACACAACCAGCAAGGCGAGTGCGGCATGAACTCCTCTTTCCATCGGCTGCTCGCGGATTACGTGGAGTATCATCGCGCCCCCTGGAATTGCGCGATGCACGTCTTCGGCATCCTGTTCTTGTTGCTGGCTTCCACTCTTCCGCTCAGCCGTTGGGTCATCACACTATTCGGGATCCACATCAGCGTGGCGGTTATCGCGCTCTCGCCTGTGCTGATCCTTTGGCTCGTGCTCGACTTCGAGCTTGGCGCCGCGATCCTTGGCGCTGTGATCGCATTGCTTGAAGCTGCGGCCGTCATCCTCAACCATGTGACGACCATCGGGATGTGGTCGCTTACTGCCGTCTTGATTGTGCTCGGCGTTGCATCGCTGATCATTGGGCACTCGGTGTTCGAGCGCCGGCGGCCGGCCATGGTCGACAATCCTCGCCATCTATTGGTCGGACCCATGTTTGTCATGGCGAAGTTGGTTGTCGCGCTCGGCTTTCGGCACGATCTTGACGCCATCGTCGGGAAGCGTCGCCAGGTGCCTTTCCGGTGACCGGGTTTGCTTGCTACCGTCGCTTTGAGAGGGTCATTCTCCCCGTCTCACTTGTCCGCCTGTCCGCTCCAAAAAAATGTCGCCCCGCCCGACTGGATCGGGCGGGGCGCTCTCGGCGCGAGGCTTACTCGCCGGTCTTGCGCGGGCGCGACCAGAGGAGCGTGTAGCCTTCGCCGGCTTCGTCCTCGAACAGGTTCGCATAGATCGGCGCGTTGAACGAGGGGTCATCGAGCTTGAGCGAGAGGTAGTCGCGACCTTCCTCGGAGCGCTTGGACCAGGCTGCCCCGATCTCCGCCCGGCCCACATAGACACGGTGGCTGGGAGCGTTGTCGTTTGAGCGGTTGGCCTCGGGGACGATGCGGACGCCCCTCGCCTGCAGGCTCAGCGTGACGATCTCGCCCTGGAAATCGGAGCCGACCTTCTTGAAAGAACCGATGCTAGCCATGTGTACTTCTCCTTGAGTTGTTTCGAGCCCCGCGACCACCGCGGCCTCGATGGCGATCTGACGGCCGAAGACGATCGGCGACGCACCCGCTTTTCTGCGGGCCGGAGCGTTAAGCGGAGGACGTCGGCGGGGAGACTTTCTTGCCTCGCGAGGAATGGGCGTAGCCCAGGGGAAGAAAGTCTCAACCGACGGCGTTGCGGCTCAGACGATCGAGGCGCAGCCGGTCTTCGGCCAGATCAAGCCAACGAGGCGAGGTGCGTCCGAGCGCTGAACACAGACTTAAGCGGGAAAAGACGTGGCAGAGCTCGCTTTGCAGTACAAGAAGGCGACCGGTTTCGACGTAGAGAAAGAAAGAGCATGCGGGAAAAGGCGACTTTGCCGGCGGGCAATAGCCACAGCCGATAGCTATCATCGACCGCGCATAAAGGGCCGAATGACGCCGGCACAGCGCTATCGAGCGCCACCAAGGTCGCCATGTCCTGAGAAATTCATCAACGAGATGGCCTGGACACCCCGTTAGAGCAAAGCAACCCTAGAGTAGCGGAAGGAGGCTTCCTCTGCCGTCGCGGACGTCAGAACCGGTTGGGGCAGATTTGGTTACCCCGCCCGGCTTCACTCCTCGCTCGAAGACGCCGATCTGCGTCCAGGCTCTCCAGGCGATGAAGATTGCGCCGACGCAAGCGAAGGTCTCACGCCAGAACGGCCATGGTACGGCGATCTGCGATAACGCGAGCGTCACGTGGTAACCAGCAATTCCTGCCGGGACGGCAAAAACCGCGCCGATCATGCCGCGCACAAAGATCAGCCGCGCCATGGAATGGGCAAGCTGACCAATGGCGAGCGTCAAGGCAGCACTGATGATGGCGACAATGAGCGCACCAGCAATTCCGCCGCCGCGATCCAACGCCATTACAGCGGCGCTGACTGCAACAAAGAATGGGAGCGCATATACTGCGAGAGCAAAGGTCAGCCACAACAGGAGGCCGAGCCCAGCGAGATTGAGGGCAAGTCCAAGGGCAAGCACGGTGGTGGTCCCCGTTCATAGATGTAGGGATTGCGCCTTCCACCACCACCACGGCGCAACTTAACGTATAGAACGAAAACGTGATGAAATCGAGACACAAATCCGCGTTGTATGGGAGATGCAACTCTGTTCTCCGGCGATTGAGTTCTCGAGAAAGATTTAGCCGGGCTGTGAGCTTTTGGCTGAATAAGGACGGGCTCACCAGCGGCCCTCGCCAAATTTTGCAAAACAGGATGATCTTATAACCTAGGTCTTTTTTACTGAGTTGGGAGCTCGTTTCAGCGTTAGCAGGCTCCGCTACTTGCGAAATGGTCCGTCACCGAACCTGCTTTTTCGGCGCATTCAACGCAGGAAAGCGGTCGGATGGATGTCCACAATCGATGGCTGACATGTCTTGGACACCATCTCTGCAAAAGCCCCTATCTAGGCTCAAATTCGGGTAGGGTGGTCATCGCACGACCTCAGGAATAGTAAAATTCTGGGCTCCCGATGGCTAAGGGTGCGAAGCGCGCCTTCAAGCCAGCGCATCGGCAGCATCCCTGATCGCGAGGTAGAACGCCAACATTGCGCTACGTTTGAGCACCCGGCTATCGACCTCATTTGATCCGCTTGCCTTCTATTGCAAGCTGCGGTCATTGAACCCGGCCCCTTTGTGGCCCACCGGCATGGCCTTTGTGCTTATTCAGGTCCTTGATGACGAACGAGTCGGCCAGGATATAGTTCTAAACCGCGAGATTATCCCCCGCTCATGGGATCGCGGCGCGACTTCACCAGGAAGAAGCGATTCCGCCGCGAGCCGGCCGGAGTCATCGCAAGATTCGAACCTCGAAGCTGCCGCAAACGATCCGCCACTGTGCTGCATGAACTCTACTTGCGACCGGCCCCCAAGAGAAATGGACGAATTGGCCAGGACACGAATTCCGATTATAACTCCTTCTTCATGCTTCCTCCTCTGCCGGCTGCCCTTTGGTACTTTCAGGAGCTGAAGAAAAAGCCCCGTAACAAGCCTTTTCACCCTTGTAGTTGGCCAGGGCCTCGAGCAGCGGCGGCACGAAGTGCTGTTTCGCTTCCTCCTGCATGGGCTTCGGATAGTCCAGCGATCTCAGCGCCAGTTCGACCAACTCGATCGCTCGTTCTTTCTTGCCGCTCTCATAGTAGTACTGAGCGACCGCCCCATACGACAGGAACTTATAGCCGTCGCCTTGCGGGGGATTTAGGGCCAGGATGTGTTCGGACAAATCCCTCCCCATCGCAAAGCGCTCGGCACGCGGGAGGTGGAAGGTATCCTTCGCCGGATCGAAGAGTTGGCTTATAGCCATAGTCATCCACCCCTCGGACTTTTTGTCGATCGCGTCGCGAACCAATTGGCGCATGACGGACAAGCCGGTCTGCATGTCGCGCATTTTGTGAAGCAACAGATTGGCATGGCTCACGCGGAACTCGATTTTGTCTGGCATCAAGGCGAGGCCCTCTTCGACGGCCAAGAGCGCCGTTTTCCAATCCTCCGCCTCCATCGCCGGCCGAAGTTTGGCGTAGATCTGCTTGGTCAGCGCTCGTTCGCGCGTTACGCGTTGGTTTTCGTCGATCCGCTTCGTATCGGCGATTTTAGATTCATCGCTGGTGCGCCAGATGCCGTTGAGAACTTTCGGCAAAACGTCATCAAGTTGCGCTGGATGACCGATAAAGGCGATGTGGCCGTCACGGTCGACGACGAAGGAGGTGGGAATCCCGGAAGAAGAACTGGGCTCCATCCAACTCTTGTTCATTTCGCCTGCGTAGTCGAACGCGATCCAATAGTTCAGGTTCGGGAACTTTTCGGTCAACCACGCGTCCAGCTTGGTTCGAGCCTCGTCGGCTGTTGGAGCTTTTTCGTGGGCTGCGACTCCGACGACCTCAAGCCCGCTGTCCCTGTATTTCTCTTGCAGCTGCACCAGATGGGGCATCGCCGCCACACATGGTCCGCACCAAGTTGCCCAAAATTCGACGACGTACACTTTCCCGGGCTGGAATTTCGTGAGGGGCTGTCCACGCAGCCAGCTCTCCACTTCGATCGGAGGAGCCCGCGACTCGAAGCGTAGCACCATGTTGTTCTCCAAAGCTATCGCGAAATGTTGCGCGAGTTTATGCGCGAGTTTGTTTCTCTCTCAGAAACGACGCACACCAGCTCAAGTGAAGGAGAGCATCGCTCGTCTTACCGTCTGCTCAGACCTCACTGAGTGTTGCTGCATCCTCAATAGCAACGGACGCGCCAGCGCCGTCTGCGCGCATAAGGGTCTGATTACGCTTTGAAACCTCCACGGCGCCCCAACACGGCCGGTGTTTTGAACCTGACGGGCTTTGTACTATGTCAGAAACTGGACACGAATCGCGAGTGTCGCGCCCGCCGAAAAGAGCGTGGTGTAGCATTGTGAGCCGCCGAACGGAACTAGCTATGGCTCTCCGCCATCAAGCAGGATTAGAGGAGAACGACGATGCAGATCCGGGTCGAAGGAGCCAGGGTCGTGTTCGTGGCAGACAACGATGAAATCGTTCGCGGGCACTGCAGCTTGTGCTGCATGACGAGATCGAGACCGATGAGTTGGCGCCCCCGAAGACGTCTACGACAAAGGCCTCTACCATCAACGGCCGGTCGCACGAGATCGCCTGTGCCATGCGGGCGGAGCGGCCCCATAGACCGAGATCGCGGAAGCGCTGAGCGGGGAGCCGCGAGTGGCGCCGTGTTGCGCGAGAAGGCATTCGGTACGAGATCTGAGAGAGCTTTCATCGAGCCGTGAGTTCCCACACAATGCGGACGTGCCCGCCTGGTATCGATGGTCGGAAATATGCACATCATTTCGTCGGTAGCGGCACCCGGTCGGATTAGAAGGTGCTGGGCAAGGTACGCTAGATGGCCCTGCCGGCGTTGAACGCCAGGGCCCGATCGAAGCTTGGATCATCGAAGACACCGGATTCTCAAGCAGGGGCGACATTCGGCTGGAGTTGCACGGCAAGATTGCGGGCAACTCGGCAAGCAGGATAGTTGCCAAGTGACGGTGTCACTGTCGATTGCCAACCACCACGCCAGCCTGCCTGTCCCCTTTATCTTCAGAAGGAATGGGCTGAGGTTGCGATCGGCGGCGCAAGGTGGGCATTCCTGCCGAAGTAGGCTTCCGGACAAAGCCGGACATCGCGCTGGAGCAGTTGCAGTGGGCCTGTGCGACCGGCCTTCCGCGCGGTGTCGTGCTGACGGACGCAGGCTATGGCAACAACAGCGATCTGCGCGCGGAGATCACGGCGCCGGGATTGACCTATGTGGCAGGTCTTCTGTCGACCACAACGGTATGGGCGGCCGGCACCGGCCCCTTGCCGCCGGAGCCATGGTCGGGCCGCGGCCGGCACGATCACTAGGAGCATGAGGAGCTTCATTCGTCCTCAGTGTGGGTGCCCCTCTCCGCGGCCGATGAACTCGAACACCGAATCTGCCTTTTTGATCTCGCGTGCGATATGCTCCAATATCCGGATCATAGATGCTGGCGTCGGTGCAAGACCTGCTCGATGGCAGGCAAGTTCCAAATGATGCATCACCTGTTCGTGGGTGGGAGCGACCCGATTCTGCAGAGCGCTGATTGTCAATGATGCGAGCATGTACTCGACTACGCATTTTTCTGCTCGACTCAATACTGATTGCCCTCTTGATCGTCGCCTCTGTCCTGAAATCAGTTATCGGCAAAAGTGTGTGCACTGCGAGCAATCTGCACCAGTGAGCACGCACGTTGCGGATGGGCAACGCGCTTGATGCGGTGAGTTTCGCTTAAGCGTCCTGGCGTCCGCGAGCGAAGAGGCACCGGCGCGCGAAGGACTTGGCCGAGATCGGGCCAAGACGTTTGTCTTGGCCCGAGGCGCGAGCCACTCGAGGGTTTAGTCGAGAAAAGCGGAGAACGATCAGAAATCGCGACGCGGATCTAAATCTTCATCGTCTCTGAGGGGCCCGCACTCTTCGGCGTGCCTGGCCAGCTTGTCGTATTCCTCGGCGATTTTCAGAAGCCTGTCTCTGGGTTTGCCGGGCTCCAGCAAATCGGCCTTGGTCCGCGTTGCTTGCGCACGACGTCGCCAGAGATGCGGATCGTAGATTGGTCTGTATGGGGTCATGTAAAAGAAGATGCAATTCGTAGATCAAAAAAGTGCGACAGCCGCCCTCCGTATCATTACGTAGGGCCGCATCAGCAAAGCGTCGATAATGTCGCAGCACCGCCCCGTAAGCTAAGATTCTTGAGCGCTGCCTAAGCCGCTTTGCAGAGCGATGCGCGCGGCATCATTGGCCGCCTTGCAATGCTCCATGATGAGATCAAAGAGCTTAGGCATGAAAGTTCTCGAGATCTTGCCTCGTACTCGTCTTTTAGAAGATCTGCGCTTTTCAGACGGAGACGTCAGCAGACGGCGGCATTTCGCCGCCCCGGCGCGAAGCGAATGGTTTTCACTCCCTTGCAACTGCGATTACCGGGATTAGACGGCGCATCGGATATCGCAAAACCGTGACGCCACTTCGTGAACCTTACGTACGAGGTTGTGACGTTAGGTTGGCTTCGCTGCCGCTTGTGTGTGGTGGCAGCACATGTTGTCGTAAGGACAACATACCTGATGTCGGGAATGCGCCAAGCTGTTTGCGAATATGACATCGGGCAGGTTGCTGCTTGCGCGGCTAGTGGTCCTTGTGGAGGAGAAGAGTATATGCAGTTTAGTGCGAGAGGCCTGTCGATCCTGTTGTCCTTGCTTTTGGCTGCAAGCGTGAGCACGATCGCCAAGGCTGATGATCCCTCGCCGAAATACGCCGAGGTGCTCAGCGCCCTGCAGGCCGGCAAGGATGTCAGGCTCGTACTGGATCTCAGCCGCTGTACCACCGTCGATGGCGGTAAGCCCGGGCCGGCTGTGCAGGGCGGACTAGTTATCAGCGCCTTCAGGGTGAGCACGCAGCACGGCATCAGCTTTGCCAATGCGCACCAAACGGTGGACAGCTCGGGACACCCGGTGACGGAATACATTCGCCACAGCCTCAGCCGCGAAGGCAAGCTCACAGTGCGGGCCTCCAAGCTGACTGTCGGGGCGACCGAAGTCGTCAACCAGGGCGAATTCGTCTGCGAACTACCGGACGGCGCGAAGTTCGTCTGGTAATAGGAAGAACTGCGCACGACCGCGGTCCGGTTTCGCCTTCCTAGCGGCGGGATTCGGAGAGCAAGCGAGCGCCAAAAGATCCGCGGTGGGGACCATCATTGCTGATGGCCCCTGCACGGATTCTTCGAGCAGAACCATTTTGAGCGCTCGACTCCCATTTTGAGTGTCTCACAGAAACGCGCTTGCGACGAACCACGAGTCCTTCGCTTCAGCGAAGCGCCCATTGCGCGGACGTCCGCTGAAGGGGTGAGTAGGCCGGGGACCGCCGGCCTCTCGTAGAACCGAGCGTGACACTCTCGCGTCACTCGGCTCCCATCAGGCAAACACGCCGGTCATACCGAGCCGCCAATGTACGAAAAGGCTCGCGCTCGCCCGCGACAGCTTTTGCAAAAACTGGCTCGCGCGAATCTTGTGGGCTTTAAAGCGTTTGAACTTGCGCGTCGCCCAAGCCAATAGCGTCTGATTGACGTACCGGAGCAAGGGAGCGAGCGCCGACGGCGCATATCGCCCATAGTAGTTGATCCACCCCCGAAGGAGCGGGTTCAGACTATGGGCAATTTCGGCCAGCGACAACTCGGTTCGACGTCGGATGTTCAACTCCCGGATCGTCGCCCGCATAGACTTCAGTGCAGAGGGGCTCACGGCGGGTTGAATCCGCAGAACAACGTATTGTCCCGCGACTTCTTAACCAGCCGAGGCCGAAAGCAGTATCCAAGGAAATCAAACTTGATGTTCGGATACTGACCTTTGCGCGTTTCGTCCGCAGTAGACGATCTTGGTTTTTGTCGGATGCATTTCCAGACGGCACTCCGCCAAACGTGCCTGAAGCGCGGCCTTGACGGCCTGGGCTTCTAGCTCGTTTCGGCAATGAATAAGACCGTCATCGGCATATCGACACCATGGAAGGTCGGAGTATGTCCGCGCCATCCAGAGATCAAACGCGTAATGCATGAACAGATTCGAGAGAATCGGGCTGACAACTCCGCCTTGAGGGGTACCACACGTACGCTCCACCCTCGTTCCATCCTCGAGTTCCATCGGCGCCCTCAGCCATCTTTCGATGTAGAGCAACGCCCATCTGCATTGCACGTGCTTTCGGACAGCACGCAGCAAGAGTTCGTGGTCGATATTGTCGAACAGACCTTTTATGTCGAACTCTAGAACCCAATCGTATTTCCAGCAGCGCCCACGCGTGACACCTATGGCATCGAGAGCCGATTTCATCGGTCGATATCCATACGAGTCTGCCAGAAAGATTGGATCCAGATCAGGCTCGATGAGTTGTTTTACAACCGTCTGAGCTACGCGATCTGCTACGGTGGGCACCCCCAAAATCCGCTCACCTCCAGACTTCTTAGGTATGGAGACGGCGCGCACCGGCGGCGGAAAGTAGCTCCCCGAGCTCATTCTGTTCCAGAGGTCGGCGGGTTCACTTTCGTTCGTCTCCCGGACGCACACCTGCTCAGGATCATACCCTGAGCTTTTCCTCCAACGCTCACGACCACGGCTTTTGACCGCAGCCGCCTGGAGTGGTTTGAGACCCGCTCCTGAAAGCCGATCTCGGGGGCCTGCCCCCATCTTCCACGCAGCTGTACGACAGGTGTTATCGTCTCATATTCCCTCCTTTCTATCTGTCTCTGCAGCACACTGAAGCCGAGGAACTTGAAGGTTTACCGTCTGCCATACCGGCGCGGACTGCGACGGTTCGCCGCGAAGCGGCTAATGGTCACGAACCAGTCTTCCAAAATGTTCGCCTTCAGCCATTCCTGGATAAGGCCAATCATGCACGGATCAGCCGTCTGGTGCTTCGGAAAACAAATCGGCGCGTCCGTTGTCCTTCTCCCCAACCGACGCCGTAGATCCTGTGCATCTCGGCGTGGGCGCGGCAGATCATTGCTCGCTTGATTTGACGACCCGCAACTGCTCCGATCGCGAGCGCAAATAGGCAGGCCAGATAAGCATTCGTCCAATCCCGATAGACATTTGAGGCCATCAGGGAACAACGCGACCAGTATCGCGCTTCTGCGGATCAATCGCATTTTCTAAAAATCGCCCCCAGCCCAGGTGCGCACGAAAACCGCTATCCGACGAAAAAGCAGCACGGCAGGCGTTTTGCGCTCGACGTCTTTGGTAGGTGCAGGAATTCAACGCAAAAGGGCCGCCCAGCGAGAAAAACACGCGGTCAAGCTTGGACATTTGTCCGAGGAAACACTGGACAGGGGCTAGCCGCGGACTCGCATTTGTTATAGCAGCGCCTTTCCGGCAATGTATGGCCTCGCCATGTTGCTTTATCCAATGAGCGTTCAGATGGAAAACTGTGTGATTGTGCGTGCCTACGGAAGACTATTGGATCAGTTGCGCGAAGAGGCATCCCGCGTTTCACGAGGACACAAGGCGGACTGGTCGATTGAGCGTTGCGACAAAGGGGCACGGTTTTGTTTCGAGGACGCGGAAGCGAAAAAGGCGTTCGCATCGATGTGCGAAAACCTCGGTGTTTCGTATACGGAATCTTAGGTAGGTGATCCGAATCAGAGGCCGGCTGACGGAAGGTAACCGATGAATACCGCGGGATAGCTTAGCACCTGGCCATTGGCGTGCGTCTGCTCTCGCGAAGCGGCAGCAATCGGAGCAAGCGCTCTCTGTGCATCATCGCAAGCGCAAATAGTGGCACTCCAAACAATCGAAGAGAGCCGCCACCGAATCCCGGTCCGATGCACGCGTTGAGTTTCGCCACATCGCTCCGTTCAACTTGCTGCGCCGCCGCTTTCATCGGCCGCAAAGACGGCGCTCACGCGCCGTCCCTGCCAAACTTCCAGACCGGAATGCCAAGCTTTTTTGCCTTATCGGCGAGGTTATCCTGAATGCCTGTGCCGGGAAAATGCATGATTCCGATCGGCATGACCTCCAGCATCACATCGTTGCGCTTGAATGGTGCGGCCTTCGCATGTTTCGTCCAGTCCGGCCTGAAGGCGATCTGCGGCACTTTCCGATTGCTGGCCCATTTTGCAGCGATCAACTCGGCGCCTTTCGGCGATCCGCCGTGGAGCAGAACCATATCGGGATGCTTCGCGCGGACCTTGTCAAGCCGATCCCAGACGAGCGAGACGTCATTGAAATCGAGCCCACCGGTGAACGCGATCTTTGGTCCGGGTGGAAGCATGACCTCGGTTTCGGCCCGACGCCTGGCAGCGATAAAATCGCGACTGTCGATCATCGCGGCCGTGAGGTTACGATGGCTGACGACTGAGCCGGAGCGCGGCCGCCAAGGCGAACCCGTGTGGACTTCGAAATATTCGGCGGCCAGATCGCGAAGGAGCTCCATGGTGTTGCGGCGTTCAATGAGCGTGATGCCCTGGGCAGTGAGCCGTTCGAGCTCGACGGATCGCACTTCCGAACCGTTCTGCTCGCGTTGGCTCCTCTGCTGCGCTTGCTCGTTGGCATCGAGCTCGCGTTCAATGCGGTCCGCTGCGCGATGAAAAAGGTTGACGGTCGACCACAGCAAGTCATCAAGGTCGCCTTCGAGGCGCGTGTCATTCAGGGTCGAGACGAGCGCATCGAAGATGTCGGCGATGGCGCCGGTGATGGCCTTGCTTTCGGGAAGCGGCCGTGGATCGGGCTCATCCTGCAAGGGATGGAAACCGAAGAGCTGAAGTTCAGCGAGAACGTGATCGGTCGGGGACGAAGCATGTGGCGCCTCGAAATGAGGGTCGTCGTGGTCGGTCGTCATGGGTGAGGTCCTTTGCCGAATCGGCCGCGCCCATCGCGGCCTTCGTGGCGATCACCTGACGGCGAGCGGAACGGACCAGAACCCGAAGCGAAGCGGCGGGCCGAAGCAGAGCGAAGGATGGAAGAGGCACGGCTATTTTGTTTCGCGCTGCAAAGGCGCGGAACGCGCCGGCGGAAAATAGCCGTGACTTCTGCCATTGCCGGGCCGTACCGCTTGCCGTGCGATCGCCCTTGAGAAGGCAAGGGGCGGCTCTATCGGCGATGGCAACCTCACAAGGAGCGATCATGACGAGCATTGCGAGCATCCGCTTGAACGGACCTCGAAACGCGATCGGACGCATGAGTCGCGCGGCGTATTGCACAGTATGAGCTGCAAGCCAGGCGAAATTCATCGCGGCCGAAGCGTGCATATCCTCCTCGGGGCGCCAGACTACGATGCGTCGAACATGGAAGACAAACGCTAGAGTCTACTAGCGTGTTGCTCTGCCCATTCGGTCGGCTTCCGCCTCAGTACAGAACTCGCGCGCGCCACGGTCATTCGACAGGTTGATCTGAGCGAATTGACCGGACACGCGATAGATGCGCTGTCCCCGTCGTATCACGCTCCCCTTGATCACGCATGACGGCGATGACACAGCCGGAAGCGCGACTTCGCCGAGAAGGAGGCTTTTAGCGTTGATCGGCTAAGATCGCACCAAGAACGAGCGTCGTCTTGTTCCGGTGCCGCCGATCCCACGGCGCGGATGCATGTTCCTGACCAACGACACGCACGGGCTTTTCTAGCTGCATGGAAGTATCGGACAAACGAGAGCGCCCTACGTGATCCCACCATCCACGGGCCTGCATCCTCGTCCTCAATGAAGAAGCTACGCAAGCGACCTTGCGTGTTGATCGCCCCCAGCGGTTACATGTCCAACGCCGCACGCTTGAATGCATGATCAGCTTGTTACTTGCAGCAATAACTGCAAGTCATCTCTGACCTCTGGCATCGAAGCAAATTGATCTGCTTCAGGCGCATTGATGCCTGAAAGGTGGATGCTTGCTTGACCGATCCCGATCACATCGCCATCGAGGATGCGGGCAAATTCCGCTGACTTCCGGCACGAGACCGGAGAGGTTACGAGCGCGAGCAATGAGATCACAAACGCGCTATATATCATCCCGTAAACAATGAGACTTGTCGCGTGGGATCAGGCGTGCGCCAGGGGCGCATCGCCTCACTGAAAATGGCACCCGCAGGAGCGTGAGCATAGCGACGCCGAAGGCGGCACGCGGGACCGAGTGCAGCGACGAGACCGGTTAAAAGGGCACCCGGGACAGGGGCAGTGATAACGACGCCGGCATACTTCATGGCGGCGGGCCCCTTTCCCGAGTGCCCCCGGCGAGGAGCTCAGTGTTGTGTTACGCGAGCTGGGGTAATCCGATCCCAGCCAGCCTTCGCTACTCTGCTGGGACCGATTCGGCCCAGCAAGGGAGACGCAACATGGCTTTGTTTGTCGGACTGGATGTTTCGCTCAAGACCACTTCAATTTGTGTCGTCGAGGCGGACGGCTCGCCGGTATGGGAAGGCAAGACCGAAAGCGAACCGACCGCGCTTGTTAAAGCCCTGATAGGATGGCGCGAGAAGATCACGCGGGTCGGCATCGAGGCTTGCCCTTTGTCAGAATGGCTCTACGGCGCGCTGGTCGAGAGTGGTTTTGAGACTGTGTGTATCGAAACGCGCCACGCTCAACGTTTCTTATCCTCGCGGCCGAACAAGACGGATCGTAGCGATGCGCGCGGCATTGCCGAGATGATGCGGCTTGGCCACTACCGGCCGGTGCACGTCAAAAGTAAGGCTCCGCAGATATTGAGGACTGTCCTGATTGCCCGTAGTTCGTCGATCATTTGCTGGCGATCGAAGACAACATTCGCGGCTTGCTGAAGGTGCATGGCCTTAAGTTGGGGCTTGTGCATCGCGCTCGCTTCGCCGCCAAGGTCGAAGCGATGCTTGCTGATGCGCCAGAGTTGAGATTGGCAATTGAACCCTTGCTCGAGATACGCAATGCGATGCGGGTGAAGAAGGCTCTCTTGGACCGTCAGCTTTCGCAAATGGCACGCAAAGACGAGGCCTGCGGGCGCTTGATGACAGTCTCGGGTGTTGGTCCAACCGTGAGCCTGTCCTTCAAGGCAACGATTGACGATCCGACGCGCTTCAAAGATTCCAAGGCTGTAGCGGCACACTTGGGGCTGACACCTCGTGTCTATCAGTCTGGTGAGATTGACCGGTCTGGAAATATCAGTAAGTGCGGTGACAAGATGATGCGCCACGCCCTTTATGAGGCAGCCAACTCGCATCTTCGGATTGCGAAGAAGTGGTCGGTTCTGCGAGCTTGGGGCGTGAAGCTCGGCGAGCGCATAGGTGCGAAGAAGGCATGCGTCGCAGTAGCCAGAAAACTGGCTATCATCATGCACCGTATGTGGCTGGCTGGCACGGACTTCCGCTTTGGCCAGCCGCCTGCCGCGCAAATGACTTAACGATCGTTCCGGCCTAGCCATCTACTCTGCCGAGGACGTAGGGAAGGTCAGTCCGTTTCGATCCCTGTGCGGCTTCAAGCACGTGCTGTGAGCTTGGACGACCTCGCCTCGCCGGATCCCATCATGGAGCGAGCCAATTCGGCCGACTCCGAACAGAAGCGCGGACCAGGCAGAAGCGGTGAGCGGCAACGATCGTTACCCAGAGGGCGGAGACGCTTCGGGGCTCCGGTCGCGGGCGTATGCCTGCGAGTAGAGCGTGACCGACGGAACGGCGGGCCGCCCCCCAACAAGCAGTCTTGACGCTTCTATATCATTTCTATATTCGTTGAAATATGGAAAAGACAGATGCCGTCACGGCGCTTGCTGCGCTAGCGCAGGACAACCGCCTCGATGTGTTCCGGCTGCTGGTGCAGGCGGGTCCCGAGGGCATGCCTGCCGGTGCAGTCGCCGAGGCCCTCGACCTCGCGCCCAACACACTCACCTTTCATTTCGATCGGCTGCGAACGGCGGGACTTGTCACTGTCCGTCGCGAAGGCCGCTCGATGATCTACGCGGCGCAGTTCGAAACCATGAACGCGCTTCTCGGCTTCCTCACTGAAAACTGCTGCGGCGGCGCTCCTTGCACGCCTGTTGCCGCCTGCAAACCCGTGCGCAAGCGCACCAAAATCCCAGCCTGAAAGGACACGCCATGAAGCGTCTGCATGTTCACGTCTCGGTCGAGGACATCCCGCACTCAATCGGCTTCTACTCGGCGCTGTTCGCGGCGCAGCCAACCGTCGTCAAATCCGATTATGCGAAATGGATGCTGGAAGATCCGCGCGTCAATTTCGCGATATCGACGCGCGGACGAGAGCCGGGCCTCGATCACCTTGGCATTCAGGTCGAGAACACAGATGAGTTGCACGAAGTCTATGGCCGGCTGCGCCAGGCTGGCGGCAACGTGATTGAACAGGGCCAGACGACGTGCTGCTACGCGCAATCTGAAAAATCCTGGATCGATGATCCCGCCGGTATCGCCTGGGAGACCTTCCACACAACCGGCGAAAGCACCCTCTATGGCGATGGCACCGGCGAGAACCGGGCGCGTGTTGCCCATGAAAAGCAATCCGCTTGCTGCGCGCCGCAGGCTGCCCCGCAAAAATCGTCAGCCTGTTGCTAACGAAGGAGCGAGCGCGATGGATGCGATCATCTACCACAATCCGGATTGCGGTACATCGCGCAACACGCTCGCGATGATCCGCAACGCTGGTATTGAGCCGCACGTCATCGAGTATTTAAAAACGCCGCCGTCGCGTCCAATACTCAAGCAATTGATCCAGCGCATGGGGATTTCGGCACGTGATCTCCTACGCGAGAAGGGCACGCCGTTTCACGAACTGGGGCTTGGCGACTCGAAGCTGAGCGACGATGAATTGCTGGATGCGATGATGGAGCATCCGATCCTGATCAATCGCCCGATCGTGGTAACGCCAAACGGCGTGAGGCTGTGCCGGCCATCGGAGTTGGTGGTAGACCTATTGCCGCCGCAGCACGGCGTGTTCGTCAAGGAAGACGGCGAGCGCGTCGCCGACCCGCGCGGCCCGGCGGCGGTCTGATGCCTTCGCTCGGCCATCGTCTCGTGGCTGAAACGCTCGGCACGGCCTTCCTTCTCGCCGCCGTGGTCGGCTCTGGCATAATGGCTCAGAGGCTCGCGGGCGGTAACGTCGCGCTTGCGTTGCTCTGCAACACCATCCCGACCGGCGCGATCCTGGTTGTACTCATCTTAATCTTCGGCCCGCTCTCCGGTGCCCATTTCAATCCCGCCGTTACGCTGGCCTTTGCGTGGCGCGGCGATTTGTCGTGGCCCACCGCGGTCCTTTACAATTTTGCGCAAATCGCCGGCGGCATCGTGGGCGTTTGGACTGCGCATCTGATGTTCGAGCTGCCGCTCTGGGAATTGTCGCTGACGGTACGGACCGGAACCGGGCAATGGTTGGCGGAGGGCGTGGCGACCTTCGGGCTCCTTCTCACGATCTTCGGGTGCGTCGCCCGGGCGCCGAGCGCCGTCCCCTATGCCGTCGGCCTTTACATCACCTCGGCCTATTGGTTCACGGCTTCGACTTCGTTCGCCAATCCTGCCGTCACCATCGCACGCTCACTGTCGGACACCTTCGCCGGCATTGCGCCCGGCAGTGTCCTGGCGTTCATAGCCGCACAACTGTTTGGCGCGGCCATAGCGACGGCGCTATCGGGTTGGTTATGGAGCTCGCGGACGAAGCCCGCCTAAATTCCCGCGCCTCTTGGTGAGGGGGTGACGACAGAGCTTTGATAGCGAAGTGGCCGCCACTATCAAAAAATGAGCCCCCGGGGTACCGCAAAAGAGCTTGACGTTCCAGGTCATAGCGCTTTCCGCAAATATTCGGTTGCGTGGATTGGAACGATCGTACCGATTAAAAGATCCGTAGGTCCGTCGCGCCCGAAATATAGGTGTAGCGAACCGAGATAGCCCTGAGCGATCGGTGTAATAGCACTCTTGCGAGTTGAAAAGTCAGCGTCCATTCGGCGCAACTAACCGGGAGCACTCGCCACGCGGCAGCAGAGCCGGGATCAAATTGGCCGTTCTCTAAGCATGATCCGGACCGGAAGGGCCACGTTAGTGCAAGGTGTGAAGCGGTTTTCCCTCGTGACATCAGCGGAACGCGTTTGCGGCGTTTTCAAGCAGGGAGACGAAGGCTTACCACGCAAAGCTCGTCATCGCGCGTGACAGGCTGCCTCGGGAGAGCGATCTTTACCTGGAATGGTGCGCGTTTATGCAGTGGGGCCGTCTTCTGGAAGAAAATGCCGGGAATCGAAAGGCCGCTGGACAAGTGGAAGTCTGGGAGGAGCCTATCCCGGAGCATGGCGACCGCGAGCTCGGCGTGATTTTTGCCGACAGCGGCGAGCATGTCCTGGCGCTGATTGAAGAAGCAATCACCCACCTGCGCACGACGCGTTGAGAGAAGGGACTGCTAGCACTTTCACGTGGTCGCCAAACAACTGCTATTGATATCTGTAACGGACCACAAGTGCGTCTAAAGCGATTCAGCCTTTCTGCGGTGAGCCTTCCGCACCCTGGCGCTTGAGTTCTTGCGCTTCGTATTGTGCCCTCGGCGCCGAGTCGCTCGTCTCGCCCGCGACCGCATCCGCGTTGCTGCCGTCAAGGCCCGGCGCGGCCTTGATGGCGTCCCCAACGTCCGTCATCTCCGAGCCCTTGCGCATGAACGGCTTCAGGTAGGCATCGAGCTTGCCTTTGCCAGGTTCTTCGAGCTCCTGCGTCAGGGCGGCGAGGTATTGATCCTTATCGGTGGCGGCCCAATCGATACCGATGCCCGCGCGGCCGCAAGCTCCGCATGGATCAGCATGATCGTGCGGCCGTCGCCGTCGAGGAAGGGATGACCATAGGCGAGATAGCCCATGACTTCACCCGGCTTCTCCGCCACGAACGCCTTGCCCTGTCCCTTATCAAGCGCGTAGTCGATGGCTTTGCGAATATCGTTGGGATGGGCGAAGATAACGGAGCCCTTCTTCACAAAGATATGGGACGCGTTTGCGTGGCGATCCTCCCCGGCCCACGGGAACACCGCCTCGAAGAGCGTTTTGTGCGTTTGCAGAACGTCGGCGTAGCTTAGAGATTTCTGCGCCTTGAGATGAGCCAACGCTGCATCGATACCGGTCAGGAAAGAGTTATGCAGGAGGCGCTGAACGATTTCCGGATCTTTGGCCTTGGCGACGTTGCGCAAATAGCCGCGCGTCGCAAAATCCCCGAACGGATCGAACGTCACGGGCGATTTTCGCGCAGATAGCGCGCCTGCAGGCGCACGGCCTGGACGCGGCTCAGGACGCCCGCCCGCTGCAACGCCACGATGGTATTTTCGACATCGTCAAACGTGACGTCATCGCCGGAGAGCCGGGTGACATGTTGAGCAAACATATCGTTTGATGACACAACGACTGCCACATTATTGGCGCTCGCCAGCCCCTGGATCACACGGGCCGTAAAATGCGGGCGGTTGGAACGTGGGACAGACATCGGCGCACTCCTCGCGCCCAATATAATATGCCAAGGGCTGAAAATCCATTAACTTGCGCCCTTGCAAGCAAAATAAGCCTTTGAAAAGACTTGGAATCAAGCCTCCTTGAGGAAATCTTCCCCGATCTGATGCGCGCCGCACGAAGGAGATTCCCGCCGCCGCCAAGTTTAAGTTGCCCAATGCTTGGCCGCCAACTGGCAACAAGCTAGCTCGTGAACGTTCCCCGGGGCTTTGGGACAAGAAGCGACTCTTATAGGTTCGCCGCATGTCCATTCATATCGAACGAACCGACGGCCCTCCCGATCTGCCCGCCGCTTTCGCGCATTTTGTCCTCCATCATCTTCGCGGGCGGTCCTTGGACGATAATAAGGACGAAGAGGCCAAGCTCGGAAAGTTTCCGGACTTTGCCTGCTATCGTGACCTGGTGCTGATCGAGATGAAGCATCTCGAGACGGACCAGAAGGAAAGGATCAATGAGACCTACAAAAGTCGAGTGCCCGCGAATGAGGTGCCGTTCTACTACGGAAAGAGACGGCTCGACCTCAACCAATTCAGCAAACGAAGCCAGCGTCCGGAGACGTAACAGGACAATTTTTGCCTCGACGGTTCTTGGTTCGCTGACTGACGTTCATTGGGAAACGGATAACGTCGGTGCTCATAAAAGACCTCTCGGTTTGCTTCACAAGAGACAGGTGAATCTTGACAAAAAGCAGTCCGGTTCGCCGTCTCGGTCCCCACTATTCACTACCGCTCGGGCACTACGGCGCATTCGCAGAAGGGGAGCCTGGGATCAAGCTCCTCCTGTTCTAGCCACTTGGCGTCATCACCCCTAAGATAGGCGACGAGGTCGGAGATGGCAGACGGGACTGCGCCTATCGGCAGCCTGGTACGATCGGCCGGCAGCTTGCCCAGCCTGTCGGCCAAATCTGCAGACATAAGGTGAGGCTTCAAATCCCTCGCTAATGAGCTCTCTATGGTGCGGAAGATCCAGGTCCCGTCCGGATCGATATCCGACCAATGGAAGAATGGAACGTCGGCAGGCAGCGCTGTCGCGATCGATTTCAAAGCATCCTGGGTCGCAAGCGACGGATATCCACCCACGTAAATGGTAATGCCGGTGCGCTGCGGGTCTGCCTCCATGACGTGGCGACTAAAGCTCGCGAAATTCTCGACAGTAAGCACGTATTGCGGTCGCTCTGGAAATCTCAGTCGCTCGGCCTCGCCGGGCGGTATGCCGAAATACATGGGCGCGGCGGCTGACAACTCCGCGACATCAAAATCTAACCGCCCGGAGAGCAACATCGCCGGTGCGAACTTCTCCAGTCCTAACGTCCGGAGCGCATCCCGCGGACGAGCGGCCGGCGGAATCTCAACCAGCCCACTTAAGATCCGAACAACCGGTCCTTCGAGCCGTTCAAGGGCTTTGCTATCACCGGCAAAGCGTCGCGAAAAGGTCCGGTAGTCCAGACCGACGTGCCGATGCTCAAAGATTGCTTTCGCCATGACGAAGGCCGGCTTGAGGCGATCGGAGTCGTCGAGCGAGAAACCCTGCCACTCCCGGCCGCGAGACCAGGCCGACCGAAGCGCCTCCAACGAAGCTTCGAATTGGACCGGCAGTTGCAATCCCTCCAGCAGACGGTCCGTCGCCGCCTCCACAAGCTCTCCGACCGGTCTCCGTCCGAGCAGTTCGTACACCAGTGAGGCGTTCTCTAGCCTGGCGTGCTTGATCTGCTCGCTTTTAACCCCCCGCCCTCTGGTTAAGCGGATACCCCCACGTCCCTCCGCGTCGCGAAGCTCCCTGACAAACCTGTCCATTTGAGCGACATCAATAAACCCGTCGTAGTCCGGATAGGCGATCGGGCTTTCGGCCCCGCCTTCATATCGGTCCAGCAGATCTGACATGAGCAAGCGTGAGTCGGTGAACTGCCTTGGCATCCCCTTGGCATCCTATTCCGCGGCCATCTTTTTGAGCTCGTCATCCGACATGGGGTCGGGATCCATCGCTTGAAGTTCTCTGCGAGCGCGCTCCTTGAGTTCGGCCACCGTGACCCGAGCGCTTTCACCAATTCGATCCACTTCGACTACGGTGTCGATATGCTCGAGAACAGCGATCCTCTTCTCATTCGGCGCCGCAATGATGATCTGGAGCCCGAGCTTCTTATAGAAGCTCATCATCTGTCGTTGATTTTTTCCGTCCATTTTGGAGAACGCTTCATCGAAGATCGCTACCGACATGCCTGAAGGACGACCTGTTCCGGACTTGCCGCTGCCGTAGACAGAGGCGAGCGACGCTCCGATCGCGACATAGATCGGAACCTGTTGCTCGGCACCGGACCCCGTGCCGCGTCGCGTCTCCCATCGCGTCGTCCGGCTTGTGACGATGTCCTGCATATGGATCTCAAACGTGAAGAAGTTGCGATAGTCCTCGAAAAGACTGAAATCCTTGTCGGGATCCTCAAGCAGCGCCTCGATCTCCCGTAAGGTGTCCCGATGAGGAAAGTCCTCTGGGACCTCGTTCCCCTTGAACAACATGTCGAGCGCCTCTGGCGAGGTCTTGCTTATCTCGACGATCCTCAAAAACGGCTGAAATTCGACCAGGCGCGCGTGGTGGAATGAATATCGTTCATTGTGGAAAGGATGATCGGCCAAGCCAAGATTCATTGCCGATAGCTCCCGCTCCATTTTGCTGATGCGAGATGTCAAAGCGTTGATGAATTCGCCTCGCAACAGGGTCTTCGCCTTGTCGGCCGCGTCCCTTGCCTGTCGCTCGTACCGCCGTAGCTCGTTTTCTTCCATTTCCTGGATCAGCGTCTCCATCCAGGGCCTTACTTCCTGCAGAGGCTCGCTCTCGATGCCGACATGCGAAACGACACCGAATTTATCGAAGTAGGCTCCAAGCGCCTGCCGAACGTGTCTTTCGATCTTGATCCGCTCATCATCGGCGCCACCGGCCGCTTTCGATGCTTCGGAAGCGATCATCCTGTGTCGATCCAGGACTGCCTTCGGGGATAGATCATCAAACCGAGACCGATAGAATGCTCGTCCGGAAGTCCGATCGCAAAGCTTTCGATACTGGCCATACGACGACCACGTCACCTTGACGCTGAGCTTCGAGCCCGACGTGCCCTCTCCCGATTCAATGGTGTGCATCGCGATGTCGGCCGCTCTTGTATGCTTGCGATGAGCGTCTTCCTGCGGGGTCCTCTGCCCCGCGCGATGGCGCTTCAGTTCTAACTGGGCGTGTCGCTTTTGCGTCAAGCCGCCGTCACCTGCACCATCCAGCGCTGCGATCCGTTGCTCGAGTTCTTTCCGCTCCAGAGCCGACTTTTCGTAGTCTCCGACGATGGTCTTGAAGGACGGCAACTTGTCGTCAAAGATCCTCCCGAGCTGTACGTACGCCGCATCAGCGAGCTTGGCGGCTCCGTCGGACCTTAGGTGTGCATCGGAAAGCTGTTCGGCCTGGTCTTTCAGATCGCGAAAAGCCTGCGCCTGCGCCGCCTTGCCGATTTTGAAGTCCGAGGGCTCGGACGCGCGATGCGTCCGCACCAAGCCATCATCGTACAGACCATCCTTCATGATCGCCCGACCCGGCTCGTTGAACTGGGCGAGCGTATCCGCCAATCGCACCGTCCCATGCCTCCGGACGATGAATGCGATGGCATCCCGGTCCTCGGACTTGAAAAGCGCAGGAAACATTCCAGGGCGCGGTCCGGGACCGCTCGGATCGAGCTTGTTCAGGCTCACTAACGAAGCACGCCGGAACTCTCGACGTCCTTCTTTGAAGAGAGCCGTGGCGCGCGCGATATCGGGCCGATCGACGAAGACCGCCTCCCGGTCACGGCCTAAGAGGCCCTCCGCCGCTGCCGTCCAGGAGACATCCGATAGTTCAATGAGGTTGCACAACACGCGGGGCGACATCCCGGCCTGCCGCAACTTGAGGCACAAGCGCTCTGTGTCTTCATGCAAATAGATCGAGCTTCCACCGCTCGCATGCTGACGAAGCCGATCTTCCAGCAACCGTGCTCGCGCCCTTTCTTCCTCGGCCTTTCGAATCAGGTCGCGGCGCGCCTGATCCACCTTCAGCACCAGCGTCCGATCGGAGGCAAGCAGTCGCGTTTCCGCATCCAGCAAGCTGCCGGTCGGCCGCTCAACGGACACGTCGGCCGCGGCCCGCGTCAGCCCGGAAATCAATGGGATGAACTCGTCGAAGCCAAAATCCCTCATCGCAATCAGCGCCTGCAGAGAACGGACCGACTCCAACCTTCGCTCGAATTCAATGATTGCACGCTGCCCTGCCTGCAAGGCGGAGGTCAGCGATTGAGCGAGCGTGCTCCTTCCGCTCTTTGCATCATGCTCGGAGATTGCGATATCCAGCCTTCTGATTTCGGTCTCAATTGCCTTCAAGTCGCTATCGATGAAATCCATCTCAGCCTTGGCCGCGTCGCGCTTCGCCGCCTCCTCCGTGAACTTCGCGACTTCGGCGAGGTAGGCCGTACGTGCCCCAAACCAACTGGCACGTTTCGATATCCATTGTTCCCGGGCCTTGCGTTCATGGGACTCGGCAAGTTCCATAAGAATGGCTTTTAGCGCGATAAGCGCCTCAAGCTTCTCCCGCATCGTGCGGATCGTATCGTTGATGTTACGGTAGGTGCGGATCGATTCCCGAAGCTCTCCCACCTTCATGTTGTTCTTTTCGAGAATGTAGTTTCTCACAAACTCGGTGGCGGTCTGATCGTGATCCAAGGTCATCGCATTCACGATGGCCTTTTGGAGCGAGTTCGCGTTCTGCTCTCCCACGATCGACGCATGCGGGACCAGCTTGCGCATATACTCTCGAACGTAGTCAATCGCCTTGTCACGGTGGTTGACGAAGTTCTCTTGCCCGACCGCCGAGACGATACGATTGCGAACATCATCCCATTCTGCCGCAAATCGCTTGCCGTCCCGCATCTCGATGAAGTCCGCGGCCTTCAATATCTTGCCGGTAACAACGAAGCGGCCGAGCACGGTTTCATTGGTCTCCGACCGCCTGGCCTCAATCGCCATTCCGATCGATACGGGAGGGCGCTTGCCTTCGGTGTCGACAAATCCGAGACAAATGTAGGTGCGCGCCTGCTCTCGCTTACGCTCATCCTCACCCAAAGCGCCAAGGCAATAGTCCACAATAGTTCGTTTGGAAGCGCTACGACTTATCCCCTTGTCGCCAGCGACCGCGTTGAGGCGCTGAACGTTCTTGTTCCCGCCGGTCAACACCACTTGAGCCATGTCGAGAATGGTCGACTTGCCGGACCGGTTCTCGCCGAACACGCCGGCATGTCCCGTCAGATCGAAATCCTCGATGTCGAAGAGATGCCAGTTGACCATGGACGCATGACGCAGCTCCATCACGAATCGTCTCCATCAGTCCTCTGGGGCGCGCTCACTTCCTGAGATCGGACGTAACGTTCAATCCGTTGCAGGGCGTCCGAGCCGCTGATGAGTTTTATCATCGGACGTATCGCTACCTCGAAGTCCTGAGCCTCACTGTCGAAGTCGCCGACGTCGACGAGACTCCTTTGAGATGCCTCCTTCAAGATCTCCCGGAAGCGCCCCAGGGAGATTGCGCTTGAGCCGTTCGGCTGAACCATATCCTTGTAGCGGTCGAACAGATTGTTCACCGTGGTGACGACTATGGCGCGGTCCTCGACCGCGCCGACATTAACCTCGTCTTGCCAGTGGGCGGCCAACACCAGGATAACGATGGTCTCGTCGAGCTTCATTCGGGGCAACGGCACGTCTTCGCCCATAGCGGTGATGCCGGCCCACTGGGCTTCAGTGTCCCGGTGCACGCGATACCCGCAACTGTCGAAGAACTCGTCGATCACCGACCGGAAGCGGCCGTCCATGATCACATTGTAGACCGTACCGGTTCGCGGATCGCCAGCGAAAATGAATTGCCGCCTCAATAGGAAGTGCACCGCCTTCCTGACGTCAGCGGCCTTTTCGGCGCCCAAGCTGCGCTCGATCGCTTCGAAATCACTGAGCATGGCGGCGCCTCGCAGCTGCATGGCGCCTGACTATGAAATTGGAACACCGCAACCACTCGCTATCATGCGGCGGGGAATCCGGAGCAAACTCGAGCTCGAAGTGAAGACCAACTTCTGGGGGAATTTCGTTCGTCAGGGCGAACCTGCGTGCGGCGTCAAAGGCCAGGAAGTCGTCAACCGTTTTGAGCGCCATAAATCGAGCTTCCCTTGTGCCCGCGACAGGCACCTGACTTTCGAGAAAACGCTGAACCTCCTTGGGACCGGGCGCAATTCTCTCGATGTATCGCCGACGCAGTTGCTTACGGAGCTCGTAGAGGGGATCGTCAGGCCAATCGCCTAAAGGTTTCAGTTCAATAGGTCTGCGCGGCTCGCGGCTCGGCGCATGATGGAATTCCGACCAAGGGGACCTAAGCGGCTCGAGGCTCCATTCGACGGTGGCGTTCCCGTGGCGCCCACGCGCGATGAGCGCGTCAAGGCGGCGCACCAGATCCCCTGCCCGTCCCACCAACCCGTGGGTCCCGCGCTCGGCGTATTTGATGGTGTTCCGGACGCGGGCCTCGAGTTGGCGGCGAAAGGCCTCAATTCGTTCGAACATTTCGCCGATTTGACCGAACGTGCTTTCGATCGCGAGAAGATCACCTTCGACGTCGAGGATCGCCTCCGACATGGATGGCGAAATGCTCGCATTCACGTACTCCTCCGAAAGCACCTGCATGGTTGCAGGCGTATGGGCAATTCGTCTCGCTAGATCGACGATAGTGTCCCTGAAGCGGTAGGGGTGATTGAACGTCAGGATCGATTCGAAATCCCGTAGCAGGAGCTGCTCTACGAATTCTTCAAAAAACGCCTCGAGCCGATCGCCGATCGTTTTGGCGTCCATAACCGTACGACGGATCCGTTTCAGGTCCGATAGGATGGCCCGCAGGCTCTTCGTGAACTGATCGACCTGGTTACGCGCCTCCCGCAGTGCTAGCGCAACATCCCGTTGCTTCCTATCAACGACCGTCGGGTTGAGTTTCTCCACGGCCTCGAGGTTTATGCGGACGGTAACGATAAGACCACCGAACCTTTGGGAGACATCCTTGTTCAGGCTGGCCAGGCGCTGGATCACGAGAAGCGGCCCCATCGACATATCGACGGTCACACGTAGGCCGTATTCCTCCTCCTCGAGCCAGCCCCACGCGATCAGGCGATGGTAGAGTTGACGCGCAATGAGAAGCGCCCGATCCGCCGTGTCAGTCTTGGTCGCCGCAGCGCGCTTAATCCGTCTGCGCCCCGCGGACACAACCTCCGGCAGTGGCTCGCCGAAGTCGTCGCTCTCATTCCAAAGGGACGGGTTGGCCCGCATCACGTCGTAGATTGCGTGCGTGACCTCCTGCGGGGTCGGGAAAGCTGGAGCGCCAGTGAAGAAGCGGTCGTACAAGTCTAACAAAATGAGGGAGTAAAGATGCTTGTGCTCTCGTGAAAACGCTAGAAATGCATCGTCATTTAAGTATCTGAAGAGCAAAATATTTCCCCGCCAATAGTCGTCCCTAACCGGCAGGACGCCCCGATATCGTTCCCTTTCCGTTCATGATAGTTGGACAAGCTACGGTTGTCCATCCGTCGAAAGGCTGCGCTGTGCTTCAGGGTGCAACGCGGGAACGCCCCCCTCCCAGAACCGTCAAGGGGTGGCCGGGTCAGGGACTTAAGCTCTGGTTGCCCTGACCCGAGGCCCCCCGGATTGCCTACGGCCTTCCGAGACGACGGACATCTCGCGCACCCCTCACGTCGAGCCAGGTCACCGGTGTCATATATTGCGGATGGACCTTAGATCAGGCGCTCCAATCTGCCGGTACCAAGCAAATGAATTCTATCGCTCGCTCGCCAATGGCCTCGAGGTCTCCAATTGTGTCTTGAGCCGAAACCTGCAGAAAACGAGCGCGCAGCCGCGAGCATATGCCCCCCCGAAACGGCTCGTCCTGGACGACGATCAGCCACGAGGATGCAGTCGAACCGCGCACTCACAAAGGACATCTGGCCCGTAGCCGAGAAGCTCGCGCAGAGCGCGGCTGTGCGCCAACGAGCGATCGCCTACGTCACCGAAGATCATTTGGGGTCTCTCCGCGGCGATCTCCACACCAGCGCCCCCATGGGTCTGATGGGCGATGGACGCGAAGTTGCTCAAGCGCCTTCATGACGGCGGTGTTGTGGTTCACGGCGTGCCCGGCTTGCATTCGAAGGTCATGCTGTTCGGCAGCCACGCGATCGTAGGCTCTCTGGCGGCGGCCAGAACCACGAAACGCGTGGCGCCCCGCCGGAACTGGAGCATCAGCAAGGCGGAGCGAAAATCCATCCGCGCCAAAGGTGGCGCACAGAATCCACGTTGAACCCGCTATGGACTGGTGGACACCGACGAGGTGATTGTTGCGGACAATCTGCGCCCGTTCCGGCACGGAAATTGCTGTCTTGAGCGTTTGAGCGTGCTGGTCAGCACGATGTACGGAGATCGACAATGTCGTTCGCGTCGAGCGTCATCAAACGTCCCATTCTGTTCGACGAAGGTGAGTTTACTCTCCGCCGCTGGTTCAGATTGCATGACCAAAGAGACGCTTCGATCGGTCCTCACGCCGCGGTTCCAACGCACGCGAAATGAGCTGATCAGATCAGGCAGGACGTGCTGGGGCTGCCAATTCATGACCCCGCAATCTTTGATATCGCACAGGCCTTCGTGACCTATGAGCCTGTGCATCCAACACGAAAGAGAGCGAATGAATCGGCCGACGGTTACGGAAGTCAATCTCCATGACTTAACGATCACGGATCCGCTTATTGGAAAATGCCAGCAATTGGTGAGGGACGTGACGATTCCTCATCAGTGGGAGGCGCTGAACGATCGTATTCCCGAAGCCACGCCGAGCCATGCGATAGAAAACTTCCGGATCGCCGCCAACCGAGCAAAGGGCGAGTTCTGCGGCACGGTTTTTCAGGACAGTGATGTCGCGAAATGGCTGGAAGCGGTCGCCTGGTCGCTGTGCCAAACATCCAACCCAGAACTGGAGAAAACCGCCGATGACCTGATTGAACTGATTGCGGCCGCGCAGTGCGGCGACGGCTATCTGAACACTTTCTTCACGGTAAAGGCCCCTGGGGAGCGCTGGAGCAACTTAAGCGAATGCCACGAGCTTTACTGCGCCGGCCATTTGATTGAAGCTGGCGTCGCTTTCTTTCTAGCTACTGGAAAACGGCGGTTGCTGGAGGTCGTTTGCAGGATAGCCGACCGTATCGCCGCGGATTTTGGGCCAGAGCGCCATCAGTTACACGGCTATGATGCTCATCCGGAAATCGAACTTGCATTGACAGGCCTCTTCGAAGTGACCCAGGAGCGCCGATATCTCACACTCGCCAATTATTTCGTGGAGCAACGCGGCACTGAGCCGCACTTCTATGACATAGAGTATGAGAAGCGATCCCGTCACCGCAAATCACACGCCCCGCCCCTGGTGGTGAAAGATAAAGCCTATAGCCAGGCGCACTTGCCGGTCTCGGAGCAGCGAACCGCAACAGGTCACGCGGTTCGCTTTGTATACCTCATGACTGGGGTTGCCCATCTGGCGCGTTTACTTCAGAACGAGCAGCAACGCCAAGCTTGCCTGCGGCTATGGCAAAACATGGTGCAGCGGCAGATCTATGTGACCGGCGGTATCGGTTCGCAAAGTGCCGGCGAAGCGTTCAGCAGCGACTACGATCTGCCGAATGATACGGTGTACGCGGAAAGCTGCGCGTCGATCGGCCTGATGATGTTCGGCCGCCGGATGCTCGAGATGGAAGCGGACAGTCACTATGCCGATGTGATGGAGCGCGCGCTCTATAACACTGTTCTGGGCAGTATCGCCGTGGATGGACGCCACTTTTTCTATGTCAATCCACTCGAAGTTCATCCCAAAACGCTGCGATCCAACCGCATCTATAGTCATGTCACACCGGTGCGACAGCCCTGGTTTGGCTGCGCCTGCTGTCCGCCGAACATTGCGCGCCTTTTCACATCAATTGGCCATTACATCTATACGGCACGTTCCGACGCGCTCTATATCAATCTCTACATTGGCAACAGCCTGGCGCTGCCGGTCGGAGAGCAGACGCTGCGCCTGCGCGTGAGCGGCAACTATCCCTGGGAGGACCGTGTAGAGATCTTCGTAGAATCGGACCGGCCAATCACGCACACGCTCGCCCTGCGCCTGCCGGACTGGTGCACCGCGCCGGAGGCCAGGCTGAACGGCGAGGTCCTCAATTGCGAGTCGCGCAAAGGCTATTTGCACATTCACCGCACGTGGCAACAGGGCGATCGCCTCAAATTGCTGCTGCCGATGCCGGTACGCCGCGTGTATGGTCATCCGCAACTTCGCCACTTGGCTGGCAAAGTGGCTATTCAGCGGGGTCCTCTGGTTTATTGCCTGGAAGAAGTCGACAACGGGCCGGAGCTCCACAATGTTTGGCTTGATGAAGATAGCCGGTTTTCGCTGAGCGAAGGCACTGGTCTTCTCGCCGGCAAGTTTTTGCTGCAGGCCGAGGGTTTTCGTTTGCAGCACAAACACTCTGAGGAAGCACCACTTTATCACTACGATAAAGTGCCTGGACAGCGGCAATCGCAGCGGTTGACATTCATTCCGTGGTTCAGCTGGGCCAACCGTGGCGAAGGCGAAATGCGGATCTGGATTAATGAGTGGTGACTGAGGCGATGGGCGGCATCTATTTGAAGCAACTGGCCGGGCAGGAGAGCATTGGTTGAGTGTCGGCATCGGTCGGCCCGTCGGTCGCGATAGGGACGCTGGCTTCCCCGCGCCCCGCCCAGATCGTGCGTGCGGAGCTACCGCATACGCTCCTGCCTTGCGTCATGACGCGTAACGTGGACGCGATGCGGATGACGGGCGCGGACTTTCGGGATGTATTGCCCAACGTGGCCGGTCTCGATGCCCGAGCTGAGCGAGTTAGAGGTAAGGACTACGCTTCGGCGGGTGGCACCTACGCGGACCGACTCGTGGATGGCTTCACGCGAGACGCCAAATCGGCCAACGTCGACTGACAGCGAAGGCCACGATGTGACCTGGCCGAGTTCAAAGGGAAGGAGCAGATCAACGTGCTGCCGGCAAAGATCACCGTCGACCGCGATTTCGTGCTTTCCGACCTCGACCGGCGGGTATTCGGCACTTTCGTGGAGCACCTCGGGCGCGGCGTCTACGGCGGCATCTTCGAGCCGGGTCATCCGACCGCCGACGCCAACGGTTTTCGGGGCGATGTGATGGATCTCACGAAAGAGCTCGGCGCCACCATCATTCGCTACCCGGGTGGAAACTTCTTGTCGGGTTATAATTGGGAGGACGGGGTAGGCCCGGCCGAAGCGCGCCCAAAAAAGCGCGACCTCGCGTGGTTCTCGACCGAGCCAAACACGTTCGGCACCAATGAATTCATCCAGTGGTGCCGCAAGACGGGCATCGAGCCAATGCTTGGCGTCAACCTCGGTACGCGCGGGCCGGACGAGGCGCGTAATTATCTCGAATACTGCAACCTGCCCACCGGCAGCCACTTCGCCGACCTGCGCAAGGCGCACGGCTTCGAGCAGCCTCATCACGTGAAATTCTGGTGCCTCGGCAACGAGATGGATGGGCCATGGCAGATAGGCGCCAAAACCGCCAGGGAGTATGGCTGGATCGCGCAGGAGGCCGCCAAGGTCATGCGATGGCTCGATCCGGACCTGGTTTTGTCAGCCTGCGGCTCCGCGCACCGGCAGATGCCGACCTACGGGGCCTGGGAATACGAGGTGCTTGACCAGTGCTTCGCCGAGGCCGATTTCATCTCGCTGCACACCTATTTTGCCAACAATAGCAACCAGATTGAGGACTACTTCCGCGTTATCGATGACATGGATGCCTCGATCAAGGAGGTGATCGCGATCTGCGACGCGGTTGCAGCCAAACGACGCTCCTCCAAGCGCATCATGCTGAGCTTCGACGAGTGGAACGTCTGGTATCGCGCCCGCAGCATCGAGGACCATCGCAAGCTGGGCTGGCCGGCTGCCCCGCCGCTGCTCGAGGAGGTCTATAATGTCGAGGACGCGCTCATAGTCGGAGGCGCTCTCATCGTGCTCATGAACAATGCCGACCGGGTGAAATGCGCCTGCTTGGCGCAACTCGTGAACGTGATCGGCGCTATAATGACCGAGACGGGCGGCCCGGCCTGGCGACAGACCATTTTCTATCCCTTCGCGCTTTCGGCCCGTTATGCGTATGGCCAGGTCATGCAGGCCAAAATCGATGCCCCCGCGCTGCTCGGACGGGACGGTGTCGGGACGAGTTCTCTGCTGGCCACCATCACCAACGATCCTCGGACCGGCGCAAGCGCCGTCTTCGCGCTGAACCGTAGCCCGTGCGAGCCGATCGATCTGGACATCGAGCTCCGCGGCCTCGGCAAGAAGCGCTGGCTGGTCGAGGCATTCGACCTACATCATCCCAACCTCAAAGCCACCAACACCAAGGAGGCGCCCGACACCGTCGTGCCTAAGGCCAACACGGAGATCTCGGTCGAGGGTGAGCGCGTCAAGGTAGGACTCAAGCCTTTGTCCTGGACTGTGATCGCCACTAGGGCGAGCAGCTAAGATCCGAGAGCGGCTCCCGTCGCCCGTGTCGCCGAGGAGCTCGTCGAAGTTGAGGACTGGCTGCGGGCCGTCGCCAACGAAATGGAGATCGAGGACGGCGTCATCTGGGCCTATGGCCTCGGAGACGAGCGTCCGCGTTCACCGACTTCGGCATCGAAAATCTGATCGAGTTCGTCCGGATGCACAAAAGAAATCCGACTTGGCTCAAGCGCCGACCGCCGAATAATCCCAATCAGCCTGCGGCCTATGCCGGACGGATACGGCCCGTCGCATGAAGGGCAGCAGGTCCTTTCAAGAGCGACGGCTAGGTCGATGTCGCAGCTCGGCTTGAGATCTTTTAGCGATTCCAATCCTATCGACCTTCAAGGCGGGCCCATCAGCCTTTGAGAGGCCGACAGGGTCAGCATGACCACTTTATGGAGATCGTACTCAGCCGACCTTGATTGCAACCAGGCCTATAAAGCGCGCGACATCCTGCAGAGTAAGCTTGAGCTGGAGGGGCTGAGCGTATTTGGCCGAAGGCCATGTTGAAGAGCGCTCCACCAAAGCATTTTTGAAACGGACGGTCCGCGCCGGAACGTCCCAAAATCGTAAAGATCCTTGGGCGTGGCGCGGATGCGGATAGCTTTTGCCCTACTTAGCGCGAAGCTGGCGTGATGGCGAACTCCAGCCGGGCCCGCTTACGCCCCTCAATCCGCAACAGTTCTCCGCCAGCGATCCCAACCACCAATACGTAAAGCCAGCCTTCGTACGCGTCCATCAGGTGCGAATTGAAAATCGAGCTTGCAATATTCTGCACTGCCGCAAGCATTCCGATCCAGGCAACCAGGGCCCTGCTGCAGAACAGCTGCACCTGCGATATCCACATCGCCCAGACAACGAGGATACCGACGCTGCCCCATTGAACCGCGGCAGCAAGCGTCTGATTGTGAGGATTGCTTACAACGAGGGCCGATATTCCAGTTCGCCCGATCGATTCTTGCCCGAAAAGATGTCGGATCGAGCCAGTCCCATGGCCCAGGACCGGCGCTCTTTCGATGAACTGAATTGACTTGCGCCAAAATTCGAGCCTTTCAGCTGCTGAGGGTTCTTTCTCTCCAATCTGGGCATCTGGCTGGAACGCGGCCAACTCTGTGAAAATCGCAGAGACTTTTCGTTGCAGATTGGGAGATGCCTGCCACAACGCCCCGCATAAGATGCAGACTCCGATGCCGGCGACCAACCCAGTTCGTTGGCTTGAGTAACGTATGGCCAGGAGAACCAGCATGATCGGCAAATAGAAAAACGCTGTGCGGGCGACGTTGATAAAGGCAAGGTTGGCAAAGAACAGGACGCTGATCACACCGAGCGCCGCACCCCAATAGCGCTTCTGCTGAGACGCCGCCTCAAATGCAAGGCCTGCCAAAGCCACGGCAACAAGCGAAAAGCCCTGGCTTTGGTCAATGTAATTTCTCACGGGAACGCCGAAGCCACCGGTTCTTTGAACAATCGCCAATTCCGGCATCGCCGATGCAACGAACGAGTAGATCAGCAGAATCATGTTCGAGACGACGAAGGTAGCGAACACCCATTTAGCGCGCGGACTGGATTGGAAGTGGAACAAGAGGAGCGGGAGCAGCAGTAGCTTGGTCATTTTCCCCAAAGCACTGAGCCGCTCCGGCCAAGGTACTCCGCTCGCCCAGATGACCCCTATCGCCGCGAGCAATACGAGCGCCAGCGGCAGAGCGCCGGCGGGTTGACTGATAGTCGCAAGCATCCGCTCGGAGCGGATCGTTGTCAAAATGCCAAAGAAGAGGACTAGTCCAAGTATACTGGTGAGGCTGGTCGACCAAGGTAGTCCGGCCACAAGCGCAAGCACGACGATGTCAACATTCCGGAGCCTCAGACCGTCTGCGCGGCCTCCTTCTGGGCCACTCCACGTCGTGCAGGCGAGCGAGGCTTCCGTCACAAATCGCCGAGAATAAAGTAGAACAGCTGACATTATCTGCATATTGAGTACCGTGTCCCAAGCGGGCGGCTGCGCTCGCGCTGAGGCCTATGACGGATCGATCGCTGTGATCGGGCCGACCGTGTTTCTTTGGAAGGAAGCGCTAAGAGGCGATTACAATTTCCATCGCCGCCAAATTCCAGCTAACCGCTCTACAATCTCCCCACCTGGGAACTCAGAGTGGCAACTCTTTCTGGGTCGACGAGGCGCGGATGATGATCCAGTGTGGTTTCGCGATGGAAAATCCACGAGGAGCCGACGGACTTCGTTGTTCTTGCCAGCGCTGTTGTCGAGCCCGAGCGCGATGTCAGTCAAACGATCGACGGTCAAACGATAAAGCCCTTTTCAGAGCAGGTGTTGTCATTCTCGGGTCGCGGACGTCGACGCATCCTGCTGCGCGCCCCTGCCAATCGCTCAATGGGATTATTGTCGATCGGCGCAGCGAGGCCACACGCCAGATTAGGAATCCCGGAGAGGCACATAGCAGTGGAATAAACTCCCCGCGCGTCCCATTTGGGATGCGTCAGGAAGATCTTTCGCTAGGCCAGCAGCGCATTGCCATTTCCCACATGCCTTCTAGCTCGGAGCGTGTTGCTCCCCCGGCGGCTTGCACCGCCACTCCCTGATTGACTGTCCAGACAAAGCGGGCGAGTTGCTTCGGATCAAAGGCCGGCGGCAGATCACCTTCACGCGCGGCGCGTTCAAAACGCTCGCGAATTGCGGTCTCCGCGCCGTGCCGGTACTGCATCAGAACCGTTCGCGCCGAATCCGCGTCCGGCCCAGACGCGAGCGCTCCCTGGACGAGCAGGCAGCCGTCGGGCCGCCTTGGGCGCGTGGCTTGCACGATCGCGGCTCGGATGAGGGACCCAAAAACGCGCCGCGCGGTCGGCTCTTCCAGAGCCGCCCGGAACAACTCGCCATACTTCTCATCGTAGCGCTCGACGGCCTTGCGAAAGAGCTCGTCCTTGTTGCCGAACGCCGCATACAGGCTCGGAACGCCGATTCCCATCGCTTCGATCAGCATGCCGATGGATGTGCCTTCGTATCCGTATCGCCAAAAGACTTCGACTGCCGCGTCCAGAGCAGCATTTACATCGAACATTCGGGGTCTACCTCGCCGCACAACTCAGTTCCTTAATTCTAGAACGATCATATTATTAATCTTCTTGACTCTCTCCGGCAACCATCGATATATATAACGATCATTCTACAATAAGCACCGGAGATTGCGACATGGCCGATCGCCCATCCCCTCTCCTCCGCAACGTCGGAACCGTGTTTGTGCCGGTTGCCGACCAGGACCGCGCGCTGTCCTTCTATAATGATACGTTGGGCTTCGAGACGCGATTTGACTTCGAGTATGACAACGGGCTGCGCTGGATTGAGATAGCTCCTCCGGGCAGCACACACAGGATCGCTTTGGTTCCAAGAACCGAAGGCTCCGTGCGTGCTGGATCTCATACCTATTGCGCCCTTGAGGCGGACAATGCCGAAGACATTCACCTGGCCCTCAAGTCACGGGGCGTGAAGGTCTCTGAAATAGCCCGCGAGGGCTCCGAGCGCACGGGACTGTTTGCGGACAACGTGATCGTCAGAAATCCCGTGCCACCGCAATTCTATTTGCACGATCCGGACGGAAATCGCTTTCTGGTCGTTGAAGCACGAGGGTGATGAGCGCCGAAATACACGCCATCGGAAGCGCACTTCGGATTAGCGAGCTGCAGGGGGTTTGCGCTGGCTTCGGCATTCCCCCGGTGCGCGATGAGATCAGGAAGACTCGTCATCGCGCTTTAGGTTACTGTTTGAGCATGATCTCCGCGCAAACGCGTTCCGCTGATGTCGCGAGCGAAAACCGCTTCACGCTTTGCGCTAACGCGGCCCTTCGGCTCCGGATCATGCTTTAGGCCGCGCAGTTTAACTTGATCGATGGCCCAACGGGGATCACGTCGGTGCGCGCGCCCGCAAGCAGCACCGGGCCGGGCCAGAGTGTTGCTTTTGGTCGCGCGCTGGTGATTCACCTTAAACTGGGCGCTCGAATCAAGCGTTATGAACTCGCCGATTTTGAATGGGCTGTCATAAAGCCGATATTCGGCGCCGCTCGTGCAACAATCGGGCCCTTCGATGAGCAGGCACCTCCTCGGCAAACTTGACGCCGTTCAAGATCGTGGCGCGTTTGAGCCGCACCTACAGAGCGTAGACGTTGGACGACGCCAACTCGCACACTTCACCTCGGCCAAAGAACTTTTTCCGGTAGGCTGAGCGGCCGACCCATCGGCGAAAGGTGAGCGCGATAAATGACGGGCTCGCCTATCTCAAATGGGACTGGCGCTCCTTTAAAGCTTCCCGCATGTGTACGGAAATCGACACCTACGGCCGGAATATGCAAGGTAACCGACGAACTATTCACCTTGGTGCGATCGCGCCATCACTCGAGATCCCGCATTCGAGGTTGATTGCAGGATTCCGCGCAGCGATCTCCTTTGTCAAAGGACAAAGGCAGCCAAGACGGCCTGGGCCGACCCCGCCTTTCAACCACCGTAGCTTGAGCAATTGAATGCGCATTCTGGTATCGGGCGGCGCCGGCTTTATCGGGTCGGCGGTTTGCCGTCATTTCGTTTTAGAGCTCGGCTACGAAGTGGTCGTGGTGGACAAGTTAACCTATGCGGGGAACTTGGCGTCGTTGGCACCCATTGCCAACGATCCGCGCTATCATTTTGAGCGGCGGGACATCTGCGATGTCGAGGCCGTCGACGCCCTGTTCTCGACATATCGCCCCGATGGCGTGATTCACTTGGCCGCTGAGAGCCACGTTGATCGATCGATTTCAGGATCTGATGTCTTCGTGCAAACCAATGTGGTCGGAACCTTCGCCTTGCTCGAAGCTGCCCGGCGGTACTTCTCATCTCAGAAGGTGCCAGACTTTCGTTTTGTCCACGTATCGACGGATGAAGTCTATGGCTCGCTCGGAGAGCGCGGACTATTCACGGAAGCTACCCCGTACGATCCAAGCTCTCCTTACTCCGCGACCAAGGCCGCATCTGATCATCTCGCGAAGGCCTGGCATCGCACGTATGGCTTGCCGGTGATTGTTTCCAACTGCTCGAACAATTACGGCCCTTATCACTTCCCGGAAAAGCTCATCCCGTTGATGATCCTTAATGCCCTGAATCGCCAACCGCTTCCGGTATACGGGACTGGCTCGAATGTTCGCGATTGGCTCCATGTTGAAGACCACGCGCGCGCGCTGGGCCTCATTTTGAAGGGCGGACGACCAGGCGAGACCTACAATATCGGCGGCAGAAATGAGCGCCAAAACATCGATATAGTGCGCCAGGTCTGCTCGTGGATGGACATATTGCGGCCAACCGACCGGACGCATCACGAGCTCATCCAATTCGTGCCGGACCGGCCAGGTCATGACCGTCGCTATGCTATCGACGCCTCAAAGCTCGAAAATGAGCTGGGTTGGCGGGCCCAAGAAACGTTTGAATCCGGACTTGGGAAGACGGTCCGTTGGTATCTGTCAAACCAGGATTGGTGGCAGCCCTTAAGAGAGAAGATATATGCCGGCGAACGCCTCGGTCTCGTAAGAGAGTGAGGATATCGTGCGCCTCTACGTGATCGGGACGAAGGGACAAGTTTCAAGGTCCCTTAGAGAGTTGGCTGCGTTCGTGAGTGACGCGGTCATTGGTTTTGCGGCGCGGCCCGAGCTCGATCTCACGCGGCCCAAATCCGTGGCCAGTGCAATTATGTCGTTCAGGCCGGATATCGTGATCAATCCAGCTGCCTACACAGCTGTTGATCGGGCGGAAACGGAATCCGATCTAGCCTATGCCATAAACCGCGACGCGGCCGGCGAAGTCGCGAAAGCGGCAAACGCGGTTGGTGCGGCCATCATTCACCTCTCCACTGATTACGTTTTCGACGGCAAAAAGCCGGGCCCTTACGGAGAGACGGACCAACCTAATCCGCAAGGTGTTTATGGACGCTCCAAACTGGAGGGCGAACTTGCTGTCGCCGCGGCCAATCCCCGCCACGTGATCTTGAGGACGTCTTGGGTTTATGCGCCGTTTGGGCACAATTTCGTTCGAACCATGCTGAAGGTCGGCGCGGAACGAGAGTGCATTCGCGTGGTGGGCGACCAACGGGGTTGCCCGACCTATGCACCCGACATCGCCGCCTCGATCGTCGCAATGGCCAGACGGTTGAGACAATGGCAGCAGCAATATAGCGGGATTACCCACCTCGCCGGGTTGGACGCTATGACGTGGCATGAATTCGCCGGTCTGATTTTCAGCGAAAGCGCGAAACGAGCGGGTCCCTCGGTCGCAGTCGAAACCATTTCGTCCGCGCAATATCCGACTGCAGCCGTACGGCCTGCCAATTCACAGCTGTCGACTGAAAGACTGCGATCACTTTTCGAGATCAGCTTGCCACCGACACCATCATCCATCTCGGCCTGCTTGGACCGCATTTCGCATGAGAGGAAAGGACTATGAAGGGAATCATCCTTGCCGGGGGCAACGGTACACGCCTTTATCCAATGACGGCAGTGACATCCAAGCAGCTTCTGCCGGTCTACGACAAGCCGATGATCTACTACCCCCTTACAACCCTGATGCAAGCAGGTATTCGAGACATTTTGATCATCGCAACACCCCACGACCTTCCGTTGTTTCAGTCCCTCCTTGGAGATGGGAATCAATGGGGGCTGTCACTGTCGTATATAGAGCAGCCAAAGCCTGAAGGGCTGGCGCAAGCCTTTATTATTGGTGCGACGTTTGTGGAAGGGCACAATTCAGCGCTTATCCTGGGCGATAACATTTTCTTCGGACACGGCCTTCCTGCGCTGCTTGCGAGCGCAAGTGCTCGCACAAACGGCGCCACCGTGTTCGCTTATCAGGTCTCAGATCCCGAGCGTTACGGCGTCGTCACCTTTGATGAGAGCGGTAAGGCCAATTCCCTTGAGGAGAAGCCAAGACAACCAAAGTCCAACTTTGCCGTGACGGGACTTTATTTCTACGACCCGCAGGTTGTCCATCTGGCAGCAGATATACGGCCTTCGGCTAGGGGCGAGCTAGAGATCACCGATCTGAACAGGGCGTACCTCGATCGGGAACAGCTTGCCGTCGAGCGCATGAGTCGCGGCTTCACGTGGCTTGACGCTGGAACGCCCGACAGCCTGCTCACGGCCGCAGAATTTGTTTCCGTGCTTGAGCGACGTCAGGGATTCAGAATTGCCTGCCCGGAGGAGATTGCCTTCGGACAAGGATTCATTGATCGCGACCAGCTGATGCGGCTCGCCGGAACGTTGGGAAAAGGTGACTACGCGCGCTACATCGTCGGCGTCGCCGATGGCCACAGCTGACATTGGAACAGTGGGTCAGCATAGAGAGCCTGCAAGACAGTGTTTCACAAACTCGCTTCAGATGACCAGCTTGACTATTTGAGGTCGCGCGCGCGTCAGCTGCCCAACTGGATGCGCTCGCCGCTCAAACGTCTATTCAAGGTTACGAACCGACTGCAAAATCGGCGATACCAGAGCTGGGTGCAACAATATGACACGCTGACCGCGTCAGATGTTGAAGCAATCCGTCGTCACCTAGACGTGCTGCGAGACAAGCCCCTTCTGTCCGTCGTTATGCCGGTTTATAACCCGCCGACCTGGGCTCTCCGTGCAGCAATTGAAAGCGTTCGCGAGCAATTGTACCCCAATTGGGAGCTGTGCATTGCCGACGATGCATCGCCAGACCGCCAGGTACAAGCCTTGCTGGAAGCCTCGACGAGCGATACCCGAATCAAACTGGTCCGGCGAACCGTTAACGGCAACATTTCGGCTGCCTCCAATTCTGCGTTATCGCTCGTTCAAGGTGAGTTCGTCGCCTTGATGGATCAAGACGACCTGCTGGCTTCGCACGCCCTTTATGAAGTTGTCGTGGCGCTCAATGACCGCTCCGATCTCGATATCATCTACAGCGATGAAGATCAGATCGATCGGCGAGGTCGCCGTCAGACTCCATACTTCAAGACGGACTGGAACAAAGAACTGTTCTTGGGCCATAACCTCATCAGTCATTTGGGAGTCTATCGGCGCTCTCTCCTGGAGAGGGTCGGCGGATTTCGATTGGGTTTTGAGGGTAGTCAAGACTACGATCTCGCGCTGCGCTGCATTGAATCGACCTCACCCGATCGCATTCATCACATTCCAACTGTCCTTTATCACTGGCGGCGCGATTTTGGCGCGCGCTCGTTCTCCGAAGCAATACCTGCGCGGTGTGCTCAAGCCGCTCGACGGGCCATCGACGAGCACCTGCAGAGAGCTCATGAGAACGCCGTCGCGGAACAACATCCGGTTTTGCCTGATTGGGTGCGGGTTCGCCGACAGCCTCCAACACAGGCGCCGACCGTCACACTCATTGTGCCGACGCTCGACGGATCAGGCCTGCGTGCCGCTTACGCAAGAAGCTTCCTCGAGCAAACCGACTACCCCAATCTCGAGCTTTTCGTGGTCGATCACGAAAGCCAGTCTACGGAAGCCCAGTCGCTACTTCAAAGGCTCAGTGAAGATCCCCGCATGCGTATCCTCACGTACAGCGGGCCGGTCAATCATTCTGCAATGATCAATTTGGCGGCCCGTCAGGCAAACGGAGCAGTACTCGGCTTGTTGAGTGATGATATTGAGGTCATCAATCCAGGTTGGCTTTCCGAAATGGTCTCATGGGCGGTTCGAGACGACGTGGGTGCGGTTGGGGCCAAGCTGATCTATTCGGATGGTCGCGTTCGACATGGCGGGCTGGCACTAGGCTTTCCTGGTATTGCCAAGCCGTTCAATTATCGATTGCGCCGAGACGCGGCCGGGTATTTCGGTCGGAACGCGCTGGTCTCCGAAGTCTCCGCCGTAACTGGAGCCTGTCTCCTTGTACGAAGATCGGTGTACGAACAGGTTGGCGGGCTGGATGAAATCAACCTGCCCACTGCCTTTCATGATGTTGACCTTTGTCTGAAACTCAGGCGCCGCGGGTACCGGAACATCTGGACCCCGCATGCGGAGCTCTACCATCATCAATCCAGGCGCGATAACTCCGACGCGCACGAAGAACATTCGAAAGATTTGCCAAGCGAAACCGCCTACATGCTCAAAACATGGAGCCAGGAGCTGTCGCGTGATCCCTTCCACAACGACAATCTCGCCAATGACGCGACAACCTCGTTTGAGCTCGCGTTTCCTCCGCGACGCCGAAAGCCATGGAAAGAACAATATGCGGCACGCGTTGATTGTTCGTTGATCGAGGAGCGGCCCTTTAGCGAAGAGGCTTCCAGTTCGAGCGCGCATAACGTCCAGATTCACCACCGCGAGCCGACCGCATGATTGATGCGAACAACCTCAGACCAAACGTCTTTGCAATCTTGAGACAACATCCGTACGCCGCAAACGTAACTGAGCAAGCCAATGCACCCATTGTCTGTTGATCGAAGTGATTTCGACGTCCGCCTCCCGGCAACGACGACCGCGCGAGGCTTCAAGAGCGCCCGCTTGGACCTCCTGGATGGCCTAACCCATTGGAGGCTTTGGGGGTCTTTAGGTTGGAACGAGATCGTCCAGCGGTATCGGCGCTCCGTGCTGGGCCCGTTTTGGTTGACCGCCAGCATGGCGGTCATGGTCATCGCTTTGGGCGTGGTATATGCGGAACTCTTTCAGCAGGAAGTCGACCGATTTATTCCGTTTTTCTGTTCCGGCATGTTGGTCTGGACGTTGCTGTCGAGCTATTTGACGGAGAGCGGAACGCTGTTCACCGGCTCTGAGTGCTACATCAAGCAGATTAGCTTGCCTTTCTCGGTCTATGTATTTCGTTTCAACTGGACCAAGTTGATCATCTTTGCACACAACTTTATCGTCTATTTCGGCGTCATCATCTATTTCAAAATTTGGCCCGGATCGGTCGCCCTTTTGGCCATCGTGGGCCTCTTGGCCATCGTTGTGAATGGGATCTTTGCAAGCCTGACAATTGGAATGGTCTCGGCGAGATTTCGCGACATTCCGCAGGTCATCAATTCAGCCGTGCAGATTCTGTTCTTTCTTACACCGATCTTTTGGCGGCCGGACTCACTGAAGGGGCACTCCTTTATTACTCGGTACAATCCGTTTTTTCATCTGCTGCAAGTGGCCCGCGCGCCGCTCCTGGGAGAGATGCCATCAACAGAGAACTACTGCGCAGTAGGATTGATCACGGCTCTCAACATCAGCATCTCAGTCTATCTGCTTTCGCGCTTCCGCGGCCGAATCGCGTATTGGATTTAAGGATGGTTACATCAGCCTTTGACCAGACGCCTCTGCTTGCGCTTGAGGATGTAAGCGTTTCCTTTCCTATCTACCAAACAGGTTCGCGCTCTCTCAAAAAGCATCTGTTGTTTCGTGGCACTGGCGGCCAGCTTGCAACAGATGCCAGTCATAGGATTGTCGTTGAGGCGCTCAGAAACGTCTCTTTCCAGTTAACTGCCGGTGATCGCATAGCCCTCATCGGCAGTAATGGGGCCGGCAAGACGACCCTGCTTCGCGTCATGGCCGGAGTCTACCAACCGACAATCGGGAACGTAACGTCCTGTGGCCGAATTTCACCTCTGTTTGATATCGCACTGGGAATCGATGCTGACTTGAGCGGATATGACAATATCCGGCTGCGTGGCATGCTGCTTGGGCTAAGCTCAAGCGAGATAGAATCGCACATGGCGGACATCGGCGATTTTACCGGCCTCGGTGACTATCTGAGCATCCCGGTACGCACCTATTCGTCGGGTATGATGACGCGATTGACGTTCGCCGTGGCAACCTGTTTTTCGCCAGAAATCCTATTGATGGATGAATGGATCATGGCCGGTGATGCAGCTTTTCTTGCCAAAGCGCAGCGTCGTGTAGCTTCCTTCGTCGAGCGAGCCAGCATCCTAGTGCTAGCCTCTCATAGCTTCGAGATTTGTCGGCAGTGGTGCACGAAAGCCATCTGGATGGAGCGCGGTCAAATCCGGATGTTTGGTCAAATTGAAGCTGTCCTACGAGCCTACTCTGAGATCTGTGCTAGCGGTCCTTGATGCTTGCTAGCGTCTGCTCGGGGCTGAGCTTGGGGCCATGCTGAACGGCAAGCATCGTTAGGCGGCGCAGTCTCAAGATGATGCGACTCTGCAGACGCCTTGCGTCGGGATGGCTTTCCTTGAGAGCCGCGCCGATGCCACCTGGTCTATATCGACGATTTTACTACCGCACAGCGCTGTCGCCAACTTGTTCAACGACTGGATGGCGACACCTTCAACTTTAGGTTAGATCCCCTTCAATGCAGGTTTACAACTAGGAGTTCCCATGGGCGCGTCCGATGATCTCTCGATCGTGGCTATTATTCCCATGTACAATGGTGCCAGGTTCATCAAAGAATCCCTCGCGAGCGTGCTGGCTCAAACGCTTCCGCCGAGCGAAGTTATCGTGGTGGACGACGGTTCAACCGATGACGGAGCGGCCATCGTCGCGAGCCTGGCGATGGTCCATCCGAGGATCAGATTGCTTCGCAAGGCGAACGGCGGCCAATCGTCTGCTCGAAATTTTGGCGTCTCCTACTCCAGAAGCCGTCTGATTGCCCTCCTTGACCAGGATGATGTCTGGCATCCTCATCATCTCGAGATGCTGTCCAAACCGTTCGAAAAGAAGCGCGGAATTCCGCTCGGCTGGGTCTACAGCAACCTTGATGAAATCGATGAAAGCGGCGGGATGGTCACAAAGCGCTATTTGGACAAAGTGCCCGCCGAACACCCGAAACAAAGCATTATCGAGTGTCTGGCCAGGGACATGTTCATCTTGCCGTCAGCCTCACTCATCTCGCGCCGAGCATTCGAGGCAGTCGGTGGATTCGATGATAGGCTATCCGGTTACGAGGACGACGACCTATTTCTGCGGCTGTTTCGCGCTGGATACGATCATGTCTATCTTGACGAACCCCTTTCGAAATGGCGCATTTATCCCGGTTCGACATCGTATAGCCCGCGCATGGCGAGGTCCCGTATGATCTACGCATACAAGCTTGCGACGACATTCCCCGACAATCCTCGCCAGAATCGATATTTTCTGCGTGACCTGATCGCGCCGCGGTTCTACGCAAACCTGCACGGCGAATACGTAACGGCCCTTCGCCGCGGTGACCGCGAGGCAATGGACCGCGTCCTGACCGATATCGGATCAATCCTGCCGCACTTGAGAAAGCGACATGCTTTGATGTTTCGTTCGATGGGCACTTTGCTGCGCGATCCAACGATCGGCTACGTCGGTGTCGGTATCAGGCATTGTCTGACAGGACTGATGCGGGCCCGCTTATCGTGAAGGAAGCCGCCATGATCCACGAAGCAGCAGAGACAGTTTCTGAGCAAATTCCAACGATACACGATTCTCAGTCCTCGCCAGGCGCCGCGATGTCAGATTGGCGGAGCAATGCCGCAGCAAGCAAGGCTGATAGAGCATAGCCGACGCCCGGCAATATCAGCGTAACCCCGTAACCTAATCTTGCCGCGAGAAACCCGCTCGCTGCGAAGCCCACCAGTGCGAACGCCGACATTACCGAAGTCAGGAACGTGACATCAGTTCCCGTCTTGCCCGGCCTGGCAATCCCGAGAAACCAGCTCGTGAATGTAACATGCTGGACCGCGAGCGCGGCGAACACCATCCCAACGCTCGCGACGGCGCTCACGCTTACGTCCAGATAGTGATCGATCACCGAAAGCCCTCCAAAGCCGATGGCCAGGACGGCGCAGCCCCATATCAGGCCCCGGTGCGGCGCCATTCGCGTCAGGATCGTGCTCGTCAGCGGCGCAATGATAGTATACGTCACCACGTTCGAGAGCGCTCCGATCCAGCCGATATCTGCCGCGGCAAAGCCGATATCAACGAGCCGCAACTGCACCGTTGCGAACGCCACTGCGATTCCGATAACGCCGGGCCCGATCAAGGCAGCCGTCGACCACAGGCCGTTGTTGCGTAGCATCGCAAGGATGGATAGGTGCTCTGGCGAGCGTGACCGGCCCTTGCAAAGAAGCGGTTCAGGAATCGCAAACACCCATCCAGCGAAGACGGCTACCAGTAGCGTCAAGCCCAGCAAAGCCGGGCGCCAGCCGAAAATCTCGATCAATTGCAGGCAGACCGCGCCACCGATTACGTGGCCGATGGCCCGGCCCCAACCCAGCAGCGCAGCCCCGAGCGGCCGCTCGCCGGAATCGAGGGCGTCCGCTATGTACCCCAACGTTGCGATCCGCTGTGTGGCGGCAATGGTCGCAAGCGCGAGAGAGACAAGAAAAACTGGCACGAAGTCGGTCTTCGGGTTCAGAAATGCCATCGTTGCCAGCACAGTGGTACTGGCGACTTGAGTCACCAGGATCCATGAACGTCTCAGCCCGAGACGATTGAGGCTCCATCGATCCACGACCGGCGCCCAAAGGAAGTTAACGGTGAAGGCAACGAATGCCGTGCTATATAAGCCGACGAGTTCCAGGCTGGCACCGTTGCCCCGGAGGATCACAGGAATGGCCGAATAGATGAACGCGATCGCCAGATACTGCTGACTGGCCAACGCAACCATTCCGATGTGTGGCATGAAGCGACGTTCCATCAACCTCTTCCTCCGAAAGAGCGATTTCGCATGCGCAGCCAAGCGTGATTTGAATAGACAGCGGAACAGCGCAGCCGCTCCTGAAAGCGGGACATGCAGCTTCGAGATCTCGAGAAAGCGCCGAGGCCGGAGACAGCTCGTCCGTTTCGATCGCTCGTTGGCCAACTTGCAACGTCTTCAACTTGCCCGCCGATGTGCCTTATTGCCGAACGCAATCGCGCCCGGCCCCGAGTGTGGTTCGCGCGATTTCAATATTGCGCAATCAAGATGAGGCGCAGGCAAACGCTGTCGCCTCAGCTGCGTTCAGGACCTCGCGTTGAGGATTGCGATCACTGAACGGACATCCGTGCAGACCACAATTGGCCACAAGATCGTTATTCGCCGCGCTCGATCGGAGCGAAGTACGGATGGCCGTTACTACCTCCGATCAGGTTGTGCGCAAAGGATGCACACTGCGCCTGACCATGATCTCTTCGAGCAAAGCTTGCTTTCAGGAAAACGGGACTGTCGACATTGCCGCCATGCCGGCAAACACGGATTACAGAATCACTTCCCGCCGTTACCATCGCCGAATTGCGCGCCAGTATATCTTCCGACCAGCTCCAAACGGTGGGCGGCGGCTTCACTGCTGGTCGAGGGCCCGCCGAATTGGCTGCGCAACTTGCGAGGGGCGCAATGGTTGTGGCTTCGCAAGACCGAACTCCAGATCGCATCAAACACTCCGCTGCACTCTCCCGCCTTTCAGCCGAGCGCTGTGAAACTGGCGTCGGTGATGGCGGTACGAATGAAGCAAGCAGCGTGCCGCTTAAAACATTCAGGTTCTCCAGCGCCTCGTATTGGGTGCGCGCGTCAAATTTGGGACATTCGTCTCAAGCCCGACAATCACGCTGTGATGTTTCGACTGTATAAGCCGTACCAAACTATGCGCAATTCAAAGGTCGAACGCTGGGATTGACACACACGGGCACCCCGCGTGCCGCCACCAACAGATGCAGGTCGCGCGCGCCCACCAGGTACGGACGCTCATGTCGGGATAACGGGCGGCGATCAATTGTCGCCCGTCCTGCCGGCTCACCTCGCCGATCAGTTCAATCCTGTCTGGCAGCACCATCCATCTATTTGGTCGCATTGATTTTATTGAAATTTCGGTCCTGAGTGCCACACGAAAGTGCCACACAGACCAATGGTTCAATAAAGCGTCGCATGGACAAGCGTGCCAATTCCAACGTCCCGCAATTCCGCTGTCGGGTTCCAACAAAGCTCTTAGGTGAGTTACGTGGCAAGCGGATCTTGCTGCACTTGTCGCGCCATACAGAGCCCGCGTGCATCAAGATCGTCACGATCGGCGCAGACGTTGCGTTCAGTCTGGAGACCACGGATGAAGCGATCGCTTCGGCGCGCCACGCCGATGCGCTTGAGCACCTGCAACGGCTATTCGATCTGACAGCCGCACCACCAACCACGATGTCGTATCGTGACATGGTCGCGTTGTCTGGCGAGACCTATCGTCTCTATTGCGAAGTTCACGAAAACAATCCAGGCGATCCTGGCAAGTGGGCGTACCACAAGGCGATCAGCCGAGCCGTCCTGGAAGGTCGCATAAAGGATGCTCCGCCAGCGACTCTCAAGGTGGACGACGCCACGGCAGCGACGGATCTATTCGGAGCCCAGGACCTTACTGCGGCAATCGACGCTCTGCCTCCCGATCAGCACGACGGGCTGGAGAATCGGTTTGGGCTACTGGCGGACTGGGTTCTCATCCGACATCGAGTACGTCTTGCTCAATCCCACCGCCGAAGATTTCTCCAGCTGATCGGTACCGCTTCGCTTGATGCCGGTTGGCAGCTAAAGCGCAACGCAGCGGGCGACTACACTCCTGACCCGAAGGCGCAACGCTTCCCTCGTATGGACAGCGTTGCAGCGATTAAGCCTAAGCAAACCATCACCGGCCTGCTTGAACTGTGGTGGAGAGAGGCCAAGGCGACCGGACGCAGCCAAAACACTTACGACGCCTACAAGGGCGCCATAGAGCGGTTCGTTAAGCACCTCGGTCACGACGATGCTGGTCGCGTCACCGAGGAGGACATGCTGGCCTTTAAGGACGCTCGCCTGAAGGTCGTCTCCGCGAAGACCCTGAAGGATGGAGATCTGCCCGGGATCAAATCGGTATTCGGCTGGGCCGTAGACAATCGAAAGCTGCCCCTGAATCCAGCTGATGTGGTCAAGGTAAAGGCCGAGAAGAAGATCCGGACGAGATCCAAAGGCTTCACAGATCAGGAGGCAGGAGCGATCTTTGACGCCTGCATTGGGTATATCCAGAAGCCGAAAGAAGACGCGAGGACGGCGGCCGCCAAACGATGGGCACCGCTGATCGCTGCCTACACCGGCTGCCGGATCGCCGAAGCGCTTCAACTTCGGAAGGAGGACGTTCGTGAAGAAGCGGGGCATCACGTTTTCGACTTGAATCCGCTGGCGGGCAGCATCAAGAACTTACCGGCTTGTGCCTATCCACCCTCACCTTCTTGAGCTCGGCTTGCTGCGCTTCGTTGAGAGCTCCGACGACGGTCCGTTGTTCGCGAAGGGAAGCTACAAGCGGGTCGTGGATTTTGTTCGAGCGGTAGTCACCGATAGCAGGGTTCAGCCGAACCACGCCTGGCGACATCGCCTGAAGTCCATCGGACGCAACTTGGGTCTAAACGAGCGGGTAGTGGACGCCATTCAAGGTCACGCACCGAGAACAGCAGGTGAAGATTATGGCGACGTTTCCGTCATTGCTATGGCTCGAGTGATCGCAGCGATCCCAAGGCCACCCAGCAGAGCTACCTCAGCTACTCGCCAATCAAAGCAGAGCATAGTCTGCTTGTAGTTAGATGTTGGTATCAAGTCGGTTTGTCGCTCTTTGCCTTCCTTCTTTCCCGTGCGCTCTGCAGCAGCCTCGCCAGTCTCGCCTGGCCAGATTCCTCGTCTGAGTGCTCAACTCCTGAGGCTGCGAATATTCGTCTCGCCCTTCGCGAACTTTCACTTCCAGGCGCGTTGGCCTGAATGCGACACAAACGTCGCATATCCTCGATATCGGAAAGCGTCGTGTAGTGCTTTCCGGCGATCACCTCATAGGCGAGCCGCCCACGTGAAATCTCACGGCGCAGCCCCGCCAGGGTCATGGAGCCGTCGGGGAAGGCAATTCTCGCGGCGACGGCTAGCCTCAAGGGCGTCGTCGGCGTCAAGGACTCCTTAGGCAATTCGGTCTTGCTGTTGGACTGGTCGGACATTTATCGGCCTGTATTTTCTGATCGAACGAGAACTTACCACACACGTCGGCGCCCAGGAATTTGCATTCATGCAAATCCGAAATGTTTTTGGACGGCGATTGTGCTCGCCGTCCACTTTTTCAGGTGTACTCTGATGTCGTGTCGTGGGTACGCCAGTTCATCGACTCGTCAATGCGGCGCTGCACCAGGGTGGCTAGTGCTTCCGGATCGTGGCTGCTGCCGTTGATATTGATGCTGACAGGGCCGCCAGCACTACCCACTCCGCCGCGCGGTACGCCCAGGCTCGCGTCACCACGGATCGGCGATGGGACGTTCTGGATCGCATCTCCCGGCGCTGGCACGCTCTTCCAAGGTTGCGTGCCGTTCCATTCGAAGTGCATCGGGTCGTTGTACTTCGTGGACCAATCACCACCCCATGATAGGCCAAACTTGGCAGCCAGGTCGCGAACGTTCGCCGGCATATCGGTGCGGCCCGTGCCGTCCTGTGCGTTCTTGTCAGGGTTGATGTCGATCGCATTCCCATACGCATGCTGTGACCAGCCGCCACCCTTGCGCTTCCCGCGCATGGAATAGCCGCCGATCGATTTGATCTTGTAGCCAGCGCTCTCAAGTTCGTCGACGAAGCCCTTGAAGGACTCTGCCGCAGCGGCGTTGACTGTCAGCTTTTTGCCGGAGGCTAACGTGATGGTGGTCAGGTTCTGCCCAACGCCTCCATACTGACCATGCATGAAGTTCGCCTTGCCACGCAACCCTAGCCTATCAGCCAAGCCAGGCGTGACGCCGGCGATAGCCGCAGCAGAATTGCTGGCGATTTGCGTTCCGTCGCCCATCTCTCCCATGAACTTCTGGACGCCAGGGAGCCAGGAGCCATTCAGACCGCTGGGGTCATTCTTCGCGCCAAGCGGAGCGTAAGAATCGCGCATCTTGGCGAGGTCGCCGCCGGCCGCGTTGTAGTTCTTCGCGACCGCAAGCGCCGTCCTGTCAATGCCGGAATCGAGATCACCGAACTGCATCAGGCCATAGCGACCCATGAGGCCGCCTGGATTGTTGCCCAGCATGTGCTTGCCGCGCCCGGTCTCCTGCGCCATCACAGATGCGAGTAGAGCCGGGCTGACTCCAGCTCTTCGAGCTGCTGCTACCACCGAGTCAAACTTGCCTGCGAGCGGCGTTCCAGCGAAGGTCCGTTCGAACGCAACCCTATTGAGCGAGCTGGGGATACCACTTGGCCCGACACCGCCGAACGACGGGATTCGGTCGCGCCTGATGATGCTGCCTGCGTTGAACGAAGGCAGCACTTGGCCGGGCTTGCTCGTTCGCGTGATCCAGAACCATCCGTACCGCTCGGGCCCGGACCTCGGGTGAAAACTTGTTCGTCGTCTTGCTCGTCATGGCTCCATCCTCTCAGGAGTTGGAGCCTCCGGCAAACCCGGCGCGGTTCAAAGACCTGCTGAAGGTCTGCCTTTTGGTCGGGAGTCTGGTACTTGCTTCCTCGATACGGCGGATTTCCGCATATATAAGTCTCACCGCCCTCGTTCTCGAAGTCGATCTGCGCCTGATCGAGCGGAGAATGAAAAAGGTCCTCAGCGTGATGCTTCACGCCAGCGCCAGTAGGCGGGCAGATGCTGAGCCAGTCCAGTCGTAACGCATTGCCGCATGTGATCCAATTCTGTGCATCGAGCGGCAGAAACGCCTTCAATGCTTCCTTCTGCCCGCGATAGAGCACATCGCACTGAAACTCTGCGATGATGAGCGCAAGGCGCGCGATCTCGGCCGGAAAGTCGCGCAGCTCGATTCCCCGGAAGTTAGTGAGAGGAATCTCGCTCCGCTGGCCGGCTTCACCGCGTCGGTTGTTGATCTCTGCCTCAATGGCCCGCATTTCCTTGTAAGCTATGACAAGAAAATTGCCAGAGCCGCAGGCCGGATCGAATACCCTAACCTTCGTCAGGCGTTTGCGAAGGTTAAGAAGCGTACGTGGATTGTCACCAGCTTCTTCAAGCTTTGTCCGCAGATCGTCGAGGAACAGTGGATTCAATACCTTCAAGATGCTCGGCACACTAGTGTAGTGCATACCGAGCGCACCGCGCTCCTCCTCATCGGCGACGGCCTGGATCATCGACCCGAAGATGTCCGGGTTGATTTTCCTCCAATCGAGCCGACCGATGTGAATTAGGTAGGGGCAAGCGATCTTGCTAAATCTCGGCACCTCGGTGCTGCCCGCAAACAGGCCGCCGTTCACATAGGGGAATGCATCTGCCCAGCGGGGTAGTTTCGCGTCGGCTCGATCTTCGGCCTTGGTATTCATGGCGCGGAAGATCGTTCCGATCACTTCATGGGTGACTGACGAGTCCTTTTCGGTCATCTGCTCAACTGTGTCCGTGAACAGATCCACTTTGCGAAAGATGTCCGTGTCCTCTGCAAAAAAGCAAAAAATCAGCCGCGCCATGAAGTGATTCATGTCGTGACCGCGTGCCGCCGTGCCCCAATCAGGATTGTCCTTTAGCAGCTCGATATAAAGCCGGTTCAGGCGACTGGTCGCACGGATATCGAACGAGCTTTCGCGGACCTGTTCGACGGTCGTGATACCGGCCAGTGGCAGGAAGAAACCGAAATGGTCGGGAAAATCGGGGTAAGCGCAAGCGACCGTTTCTCCACTGCTCAAGTCCTCAGCCTCGAAAGAGTCTCCGTCCGTGGCCAAAACGAACTTGGCCTTAGCTTTAGCCGTCGCCGGGCTGGCCTTCAGCGCAGCGAGAGTTTTTGTTACTTCGCCGGAGGCAGCAACTGCTATGTGAATGTTGTTGGTCTGAAGGACGCCTCCGAGGTCGGATTTATTCGATTCTCCTTTCCGCAGGCGCTTGAGAGTCGTGTCCTTGTTGCCAAAGGCTTGAAGGAACTCGAAGGGAAACTCCTTTGGATCGAATGGCTGCTCAGCGAGAGCGGATATCGCCTCCTCAATCTCGACGGCGTTCATACTTCCCCCCGCCGTTCCCTGATCTGGCGCACCGTGGCGCGGAAAGGCTCGATCTTGATCTTGTTGGTACGAAGCATCACTTCGGAAGCTCTTAATCTAGCTGAGGCATCAGCATTCGCGGGCAGGCGCGCCAAAAGTTTTTTTCCAGCCGGGTACCGTCGATGGCCCAGACATAGCAGCTGCCTCTCGTTCGTTGCTCTCATCGTGCATGCGCCGCTTCAGGCATTCTCCAGACGGCATCATCGTCCGTTTCCAGAGCAATGAGATTTGCTCCTTTCGGACACTTAAAGTCCAGCTCAACTCCGATGCCCCGTGGAGCCTCGGTTTCCGGCATCACTTCATGCACATCGACGTCGTCTACTCGCAGTTTTTGGATTCGCCCCCATCGTGCGCCTGCAGACTCTATCAGCACAAACACAGGTTGGCCGACGAGGAGCCGCTTCCCGGGCTTCTCGATCACAACTACCGTTCCTTTCTTGTATGGGCCATCGTCTCGCACTTGCACAAGTGCGACGTGACCAACCGACGCGGGACCGTGATGTGCCTTGAGGTAGGAGCCAACGGTTATCGCGAAGATCGACTGTGCGAAGGCGTGCATGAAGCTGATCGCCTCCCTCATTTCGTTCTCACCGGGCAGCTCGGTCGGAATGTCGCCTCCATGTGCAATTTCATTGCGGCGATCGACCATGTCTTTGATGCGTTCTTCGATGAGCGTCGCGGGGACCCCATCTTGTAGAACAACCTCAAGGTCCTTCGTCTCGCGATACCAGTTCATGAGTGCATCGGCTCCGCGAGCGCGATCGCAGACGTTCTCTATGCCGACTGTCGCAAACAGGCTGTCAATCTCGCTTACGCGCAGATTCACGTCGTGAGCTATTACCGCTGCCTTGTTCAGCGTGTACGGCTTGATCCCGTTCAGGCACTCGTACAGGTTCTTGACGACCTCAAGTTCAGTAAGACCAAGATAGCGCCCCTCTCCGATACGACCACGCGACAACATATCGGCCGTCCGTGAGCGGTGCTTGCTCAAGAGCTTTGTTGGCAACTCCACATAGCGAAGGCGTCGCGACTCGAAATGAGCGTACTCGGCTATGCATGCTTCGATAAACTTCTCGAACGAGGCGTAGAGCGCAATGGCGAATGCCGCGTAATCAAACCGGCGGCGGACGAATACGTACCTGCGCACGAGTGAGTTCTTATGGTTGGCGAGCACCGTATTGACCGGGCTGATCGACGCAACCAGAACCTCCAGCTCTTCCAATTCCTTCGTGAATACGTCCAGCGTAGAACGCACAGATCGGCTCCCTCGCGGACTCTATTTCGCAGTCTTGGCGATCGCGTTGGAGAAGGCCTCGCTCACGCAACGATTTCGGTCTTGGGTATCTTTGAAATTGGTCCGACGTCCGGAGAAAAGACCTTGGTTCTGTTGATAAACTTCCTTTAGCTCACCCCGAAGTACGGCCTTGTTCGCCACGAGTTCGGCCCGATGCGGCACCACGTCAGGGCTGTTTGCGACGAACATGAGCGGATCGTAAACGATCTTTGTTGGTCGCCGCTTCGATGAATCAAGAACGGTGAACGTTTCGGCTCCCAGTGCATCCCAAAGGAACTGCACGGTCTCTTCAAACATCGACCGGTATTCAGCCAGTCCTTGTTCCGGAAACTTGTTGCCGGCCACGATGAAGCGGTCAAGAAATTCCGAGATCTTGTTTAGCCCGGCCTTGAACTCGCCGATCTTCCGATAAGCGAAGAAGCGCAACACTAGTTCTGCGTCCTCCATCTTCTCAAACATGCGGATGCCCGCTGTGGTCGAATCGTCGGCAGCATCGTCATCGTCTTCGTCTTCGTTCGTCACCTCTGGTTTGGGATCAAGCGGGATGCCCCACATACGTCGAAACTTCTCGTTTTCCGACAACTCGAGGCAGAGCTTATTCAGCGGGCCGTTGTAGACAGCGTTGCGCGTCTCCTGGCTCCCAAGTTTCACTCCCCCAGAGTTGAGCCGCTCGAACACCATCTTCTTCAGCATCGCGGCCTGCTCCTCGCTGGCAGCTGTTTCCTTTAGAAGAATTATTGAAGAGATGTAGCGGCGATCAATGCCGTCTCTAATTTTCGATGGAAGTTGCGAATATGTGCGACCATCGAGCTCTGACCAGTACTGCAGCCCGCTCAGTTCGAACTTGTCTGCGTAGAAGTCGCTTAGTGCAGTGAGTCGTTGTCGGCCGTCCATTACCTCAAAGCGAGCCAGATCGCGCTCGTACAGGAATACTGGTGGAACCGGCACGTTCATCAAGAACGACTCAATGAGCCTCGATTTCCTTTCCTTGCTCCAGCGGTGGCGACGTTGATATTCGGGATCGAGCTTGTACCGCAGCTCCTTCTCGCCGCCCTCGTCCTCTATCTCGTCCCTGAGCATCCCAAGAATCCCGGCGAGGGGATACCGAGCCTGTTCGGTAACGATGCGGATTTCGCCCTTCGCGTAGCGGCTGTTCAATTCCTCATCGGAAGACTTCGACTTGGTCGCCTCGTGATCGAATGGAACTCTTTCGAAATCGCGGAGATGATTTCCCTCCCCCTGCTGCGTCTTGGCGGTCGCCCCCGGCTTTTTCCGGCTTTCCTTTGTCACTGATAATCCCCGTCCACATGGTGGCAGTATACGTCGTATTCCGTGATTGCTTTCTTTGGTTCGGCTTGAAACTGCCGAACCTGTCGGCGTCCGCGGTCGGAATCAGGCACCGCCCTAGCGGCCACGATCTTCCAGCCGGACTCGGCCAAAGACTTCTTAAGCACATCCATGGGCCTTACGTCACGATCATGGATTCCGCCGTATCGGATAATGAGGCGCGCCCCATCAGTCGTATGCAAGGCCACATTCTTCCAAACGCGCCGCATCTCCGCAGCGAAGTGATCGGCGCCTGAGTGCTCAAGCTGCCCCTCGGGATAACGGTAATCAACTTGGTCCGGGCCACCAAGGAACCACAGCCGGAGCCACTGGTCTGGCAGGTAGGTACGCATGCCAAAGTATGGAGGCGATGTGACAACGAAGCGTGCCTTCGGAACGTCGCTGAAGGTGTCCGGCCTTCGGCTATCTCCTAGTTGCACCATGCCTCTGACGTTGGGCGGCGGCTCAGCCAGGTAGCGTTCCGCCCGCGTTTGAATAATCGACAACACGTCGACTTTGTCCGGGCGCATCCCGCGGCGTGTCCAGAATCTAGCCGCGTAGTCCGGCTTCGGCGCGAACGTCCGCGGAGACTGGTTCGAGAAGTACGAAGGCGTCCCCTTTGGTCGTGGGCCATGGAGCGCGCCGAGAATTATTGCGCGCAATAATACGCTTGCCGGCGATGAGCATTCGGCGAGGAGCGCCTCGCGCAACTGGCAGAGACGGACGAGGGTACTTTCATGATACGCGAGCTTCCAGAACTTGCCGGATGGCACTCGTTCGGGCTCTTTTGCGACGTCAAGAATGGACCGCGCACACGCGACAACTTGGCTTGGGTCGGCTGAGGCAAGCTTCGCTTGAGCGAGAGCTGCCGCCACCGGACTGCTATCGATTCCTACGGATGGCATTTCTAGGAGCCGAGCTGCGAAATTTGTAGTGCCACGCCCGCAAAACGGATCAATTACCCAATCGCCCCGCTTACCGTGCGTTTTTAGGACACGGAGCGGAAACTCGAGCGGGTACATCGTATAGTAGGGACAGATTGCGTTCAGGGCGTCATTGCTCATGGAATGGATTCAATGCTCAGGCAAGTGGCGAGGTCCTCGGCCGAACGGGGACGCTGTGGTCGCGAAGGGCGTTATCGTTCCGGTCACAAACGAAATTCGATCCGCTGCGGTTATAGATTGATTCTATGCGAGGCGGGGGCCAAAGCGAGGCGCTGTCCAGCCCGGACTTTTGTCATTCACAGCTTCTGCGCCCTCGCCCCCTACTCGATAACGGGAGGGGGGGGAGGGATAGAGAAGCGGCCACGGTCCTCTTGTGGGCGCAACCCTCCTCAAAGGTCGACGTGCCCCCATCGATCTCCTGCCCGAGCCTAGCAAGCGCAACGAAATCTAGATTGTCAGGGGGCGCCCCTGCTTGGGGCTCAGAGCGAAGCGTTTCTACCTTTTGTCTAGCGAGACCTATTGCAGAGCGTGCCGTGCTCGCCACCGGCAAGCTCTAAGGCCGCATCTGCAATAAACGTGATGCAATCTTCGGTGCGGCAGGGTACTTTGTAGCTCCTATAGGCGCCACCCAAGAGTGCCACACAAAAACAGATCGCCGGACCGAAAAGTACAATAAAATCAATATTCAACAGGGTTGCGCAGTTAGTTCAAGCCTGTCTGACACTGGCGGCCAGGTCAAAGCAGGCGTCCGATCGTTTCTGCCGCATCCCCACAAAGCATTGTACTCCCTTCATCCGCTAGTTTCTCGCGAGACCGACGACCCGGCTGGGCGCAGTGCAGCGCACTTTAGGTAATTATTGACCAATGAAATGTACCGGCGCTTCCCACATCCCCAAGCCCTAGCGACTTCCACCAAATTCGATTCGGCGCGATCATGATCGGATGTCTCCACGCATCATTCCTATCCCGCTCTCCGGCGATCTAAGGAAGGCTCAGGCCAAGGGCGTTCGTCATGCTGACGGGCTCCATGACACCTACTTCGAGCAGTCGAAGCTGATCCGCAGTGCAGCAGAAGCCAAGATCCGTGAAGCCGATAAGCTCGAATGCGAGGCGTGGAACGCACTGATGTGGGCGTGGGCTACTGGGGAGATGCGCCCAGTCGTTGACGAACGGCAAGCCAATCCCACGATCGGCAAGGCTATCAACGGCGGATACGATCTGCTTGAGGCGAAGTGCAAACGTTGCCGCCGCCTTTCACTGGTTTCACTTCGTGCCGTTAAACGCCCCGCGCGGACGCCGATCTTGATGCTCGAGGACGCACTATTCTGCGAACCGTGCAGCGACGGTAAGCATTACACTCATCGCCAGCGAGCGTTTATCGTTGGCCTCACATATGCCAAACCTGATGCCCCTTCATCTGGCGCAGCAAGCGAGGGAAAGCGGCGACGATGACGATCTTCCGATTATCTCCGATCGATACCCGTGCCAGTGACGAAAAATGGTCTGCCTCCACCGTCCGGGAGACTGTGTGGGTCGAGGCGCGTGATGACCTGCACGCCCGCCATTTGGTAGAAGCAGCTACACTCAAAATGCTTGACGTGAAGCCAGGGCGGTCCACGCTTTTCTCACCCTGGCTATATCAGGTAGTCACTTCCTGTTTCCCCGAGGATGATGTGCAGAAGCCAGCAAAAGGACAGGTGCTGACTGCGTCGGGCAAAGCTATCGCAATCCCCGGCGCCGATTTTGGCTGACATGTGCAATCTTTATTCGATCACCACAAATCAGGAAGCAATCAGCGCCCTCTTCAGGGTCGTCAACAGGTACGTCGGCAATCTGGCGCCGATGCCGGGAGTGTTTCCGGACTACAAGGCACCGATCATAAGAACCGGTGCCGAGGGACGCGAACTCGCGCTCGCGCGCTGGGGCATGCCGTCTTCACAGCAAGCTCTCCTGCAGGCGACTAAAAAACGCGCCGAGAAGCTGCAGGCGAAAGGCAAGACGGTCGACTTCAAGGAATTGCTGCGTATGGAGCCTGACGGCGGCACCACCAACATCCGGAACGTGAAGAGTAAACACTGGACGCGCTGGCTGGGACCGGAGCACCGCTGCGTGGTCCCTTTCAACTCGTTTAGCGAGTTCAACAAGGCCGAAGGCGGCGACATCTGGTTCGCGCTCGACGAGACCCGTCCTCACGCATGCTTCGCCGGCATCTGGACCAACTGGACGTCGGTTCGGAAAGTCAAGGAAGGCGAGACCACCAACGACCTCTACGCATTTCTGACGACGGAGGCGAACGCCGAAGTCTTCGCCATCCATCCGAAGGCGATGCCGGTGATCCTGACGACGCCCGAAGAGGTCGAGACCTGGATGACCGCGCCGGCGGACGAAGCGCTCAAGCTGCAGCGGCCACTTACTGACGGGACGTTGAAGATCGTTGCCCACGGTGTGAAGGAGGACCCCGCGCCGGCCGCGTAGTGTTCTGCACTGGCGCTGCGGAACACGTGGACAAGCCGAAGCTCTGCCGATTGCGAATCCCTGACCCGTGCTAACCGCCCGGAACGAGCGGGCGGGCGGAGGGATTCGTCCCGGCAGGAGCGATCTCGATGCTGATGATGAAGGAACGACGACCGCCGATCCGGACGCTGCGGGGCTGGGCGATCTCGGTGCTGCAGGAAGCCGGCGCCATCCGCGAGTGCGAAGAGCACGGGTGGATGCAGGACCGTGCGGACCCGCACGCTCGCGAGGGGGCCTTCGACATCGCACGTCGGGATTCGCCGACCGGCTTCTCTCCGGAGGAGGCTGTCGCCGAGGTCCGCGATGTTCTGGATTCGATCGGCGATTTCCTGTCCGGAGTGTCTCTCGGAGATCGACTAGCCCCTCTCTTCTTTCGACTCTCGGCCGAACGACTCGCGCAGTCGAGTGAGTTCGATCCACGCCAACGCGGCGTCGATCCATCTCTGCCGTTCGGCTCCGTTGGCTTCCGCGGCGAGCTTCATTGCCGCAAACGCCTCAAGCTCGGGGGCGTATTCGACATTCATGGGCTGAAATATAATCGCGGATCGTAAACGATCCCGGAGAACGCCGCGGTCGCATGCAGGCAAAGGAATAGCACTCGGCCACGCGCTCATATTCGGCCGCTTGTGCGCGGCGCCGTACCGGGGCAACCTGCGGAGATTGCCGCTCGCAATGGAGTCACCGCACATGAACCCTTTCAGTCGCTCGCTCATAACCATTTTCTTGGTCGCATGTGGAGCGGTCTCAGCACACGCGGATGATAAGGCCGACGTGCTTGCAGCAAAACACGCAGGTCGAAGAGGCTTTCTCCAAGCTGGACGTCAAGGCTATCGAGGCGACTTGGGCCCATGACGGATCTGTTTCCGTCATACAGCCCGCAAGTAAAGCACCGCTGCTGGGTTGGGAGGCCGTCCAAAAAAGTTATGCGGACCATCCGGTCAGGTACAAGGACTTCTCCGTTGTGATGGACAATCCGCAAATGGCGATCAACGGCAACATCGCGTGGGTCATAGGTGTTGAAAAGGTGTACGCACATCGAGCGAACGGCGACGTGCTCGACATTTCGGCCCTTGCGACAAACATATTCGAAAAGCGTAGCGACAAGTGGCTGCTGGTGCACCATCACGCGAGCCGCATGCCTTGATTCGGCTTGGCTCCTTCGTCGTCCAGATCAGGAAGTTCGGCATGCTCGGCGAACCGTCCACTGGATCCCGCCGGCCGCTTCAGCACCCCGCCCGGCTTCGCCATGGTGGCGGCCACGATGTCCGATTCGCCGTTTTCTCTGGCGGCACCCTGGTGGAACAGGTTGCTGCCGGCGCCCCACGCCTCCAGAGCCGCCTTCATCGAAGGGGCCGCGATCGCGAGATCGTAGAAGCCGAGCGAGGTCTGGAACGTCCTGAGCTTCCGCGGCATGACCTGCAAGACTCGCCGATCTAGCGACGGCGCGCGACCCAGAGGCCGACCAGGAACGCCGCGAAAAGCGACCGCAGCGGCGCCTTCACCGTCACCTCGCGCAAGTGATCGGCCCAGCGCATGACCTCATCTTGCGATGACATGGCAGGCCGGCGTGGACTCGCCTGGGATCCAGCCACTCTCGCGCCGGCAGCCAACTTGGTGCCGTCGTGATCGTCCACCAGGCCGGAGGCTTCGGTCATGGCCGAGGCTTCTTTCATGTCCATGGCGCTCTCCTTTCGAACTCAAGCGGACTTCCGCCGGGCTCCCGCAGCAGGCTTCTTGGCGGCGGCCTCCTTGATCGGCTTCTTCCCAGCGATCGGCATCAACATCTCCTTTTGGCCGACTGCCGCCTTTTTCGCCTTCTTGGCGGGCTTCTTCTGGGTCGCGGCTTCGGCCGCATCGCCGCCGACGCTCTTGCGCAGCGCGTCCATCAGATCGACCACGTTCTCGCCTTTGGGGCGCTCCTTCCGACGGATGACTTTGCCGGCCCGCTTCTGATTGATGAGGTCGACCAGGGCGCTCTCGTAATGGTCCTCGAACTTCTCCGGATCGAAGCGGCCGGCCTTTTGATTCACGATGTGCTTGGCGAGGTCCAGCATGTCCGTGGTGACCTTTACGTCCTGGATCTCGTCAAAATACTCCTGCTCGCTCCTGACCTCGTAGGGGTAGCGCAGCAGCGTGCCGATCAGGCCTTTGTCACGCGCTTCGAGCGCGATGATGTGCTCACGGTTGGTCAGCACCACCCGCCCAATCGCGACCTTGTCCATCTCGCGTATGGTCTCGCGGATCACCGCGAATGCGTCGTGCCCGACCTTGCCGTCCGGACGCAGGTAGTAGGGGCGGATCAGATAGCGGGGGTCGATGTCGCTGCGGTCGACGAACTCGTCAATCTCGATGGTGCGCGTGGACTCGAGCGCGACTTCCTCGAGCTCCTCCTTCGTCACCTCGATGAACTGTCCTTTCTCGACCTCGTAGCCTTTGACGATGTCCTCGTTCGGGACCTCGTCGCCGGTATCGGCGTCGACCTTGAGATACTTGATGCGATGGCCGGTAGTCCGGTTCAGTTGGTTGAAGCTGATCTTCTCGGACTCCGAGGTGGCCGGGTAGAGCGCCACCGGACAGGTCACGAGGGACAGACGCAGGAAGCCTTTCCAGTTGGCGCGCGGGGCCATCTACGCGGAACTCCGTTCGGTTGACCTGGATTCAAGACGAACGAGGGCACCCGGTTCCGACATCCCACTTCTCGCCTTCCCTTCATTTCCGTGCGACACACTGCGCCACCGGTATTCGAGGCCGCTGCGAAAAGCCGAGTCCCGATTTGCGGCACGCGAAATTGTGATGGGTCAAGGAGAATCGCGCCCGCAGGAGAGTTGGTTACGTGCCGAGTGGGAGGAGCGTGTGCTCCTCTCCTGTTGCGGTTGCGGGGACCCGGACTCCTAGGCACTCCGGGCTCCGCCCTCCGTCCTGGCCCGCAGACAGGGGCCGGCCCCGGTTCCTCGTGCATTAGGCAGCTTGACGCGACGTGCCCCAGGCGTTGAAATCCGGCTTTCGGTGATGTTGCGGGGGTGGCGTCGTGGAAGAGTTCTATAGGGGCTTCGCGCAGCGGGCGCGCGATCTGGCTGAAAAGGCGGATTCGTTCACCAGGCGGCGGCTGCTCGACTTGGCAAAGCGATACGAGCTCAAGGGCGACCGGTCTTCCGCCGGAAGGTCCCTTCCGCCGCCGCGCGCCACACCTCCCAGCGTGCTTTTCTCCGGCTCCGGCGAGGCTTGACTCAGTCCTTCCCATTCTTCGGGCTCGGCGAAGCACTTGCTCGGCGTTCGTACTCGTCCGCCAGTGCGGTGAGCCGCTCGATCACCTCCGGATCGGTGATGGAAGCAGCCAAGCGTCTGCACCTCTGCGCTTCGGCGAGCAATCGCGTCTTCTCATCTTCCATGGCAATTCCAGCCCGCTTCCTCAGTGCGGGTCACCGCGTTCTCCGCGGCGGCACGTGCGTCAGCCGTCCTTCAGCGCGTCCTTGGTATCGTTCGCAGGCCAACTCTCGCCGGCGGGCCTGACCCGCACCTTCCCGCCGCCGCCCAAAAGGGCGTGCGTGGCGACCTCGTCCTCGACTTCGACGACCGTGAGCTCGGTCTCGGGCTTCCAGTCGAGCGTCAGGTCGAGATCGCCCGGAAAAATCTGCCAGCACGAGCCGTCTTCGAGCTCGACGATGTGGCTCTCGGAATGGGAGCAGATTTTCATCCGGCGCTCCCCTGACCTCCGGTGCGGCGCTCGCTACTTCTGACCCGACGGCGCCTGGGCATTCGAGTCGTTCGGGTTCTTCTGCTTGTTGGCCTCATGGTGACCGATCGCGCATCCCGCAGCGGCGCCGAGCTTGCCGTGTCCGGCCATGTGGCCAGCCACGCCGCCGACGATGGCTCCCTTGATGCAGCCCTTCGCTTGCGCCGGCGAAACCGACATCAGGGCCAGCAGGCACGTAACCGCTAGAATTGGCTTCATGGTCTCCTCCACTCTCCAGTTGTCCGCCAGATCAAGTCGCGGGAAAGCGGCCCGTTCCCGGGGACCAGCCATGGGGCTCCCGGATTCGTTAACCCAACGCGCGATCTGGCGAGCCTCGACTGACGTGTCAGGCTACAAACGTCGGCGACACATCGAAGAGACGGAGACCCCGATGATCGCGACTGCCCGTTTGGGCCTGACGCTCGCCAGCCTGATCGGCACCGCCACCGCAGCACCCTGCCAGGCCGCAGGACAAATTCCGTACGGCTCCAGGACCGGGATGTCCGTGACCATCAGACAGATGGACGGCATCGACACGGACCGGGCCTCGATCAGGGTCGAGCACACACAGGAGAACGCGAAAGAATACTGCGCCGATTACCTCCAGGATCCCAGCGAGACCTGCATCGAAAACACTTTGAAAAACGTGCGCATCAACGACGCCCTGAAAGGCAACTGCCGGACCGGCCAATTCGTCAATCTCCGCGGCGAGCGCCGGACCTTCGCAGGCGCCAATCTCGACCACGACGCCGTGCCGAATAGCCCCGAGTACGCGATTTTCAAGGAAGGGGAACGCACCTTGATGCCCAGCGGCAACGCGGCGGGTTACCTGGTCGATCTCGAACAATTCAAGGCGCTCTGCCCCGCGAAGTTCGCGCAGGCGATGGGGGCCTTTGAGACCCGACCGAAGTTCATCGGGCGCTGGTACACCGGTGACAAGAAGGTCTGCCACGAACCCGATGGAGCCGCCGAGGGGCTCCTGACCTACAAGGCGCGCGAATTCATCGCCATCGAATCCATCTGCAGGTACACGAACGTGCGCGTCGCGGGCACCCGGTCCGAGATTTCGATGCGCTGCTCAAGCGAAGGGCAGGATTCCAGAAGTCGGGAAACGGTCGAAGCGGACCAGCGCAAGCTCGTCAGGACGGTCACCGTCGACGGAAGGCAGATGACGTTCTCCTACGACCGATGCCCGTTCTGATCGGACCAACCCCGGTCACGCCGGCAGCTCGACGCCCTCCGGCAGGTCGTCCTTGTCGATCTTCATCTCCATCCGCACACCGGTGAGCGTCGCCCGCCGGTGAACGAATTTCGTGCCGTGCATCACCACGAACTTGAACCGTTCGCCAATCATCATCTGCAGGATCGGCGGCAGCGCGTCCTCTGGCAGCGAAATCAATCCCGTAATGGGGTCGCGGTAGCCGTCGAGCGAACCAACGAACAGCGGCCGCAGCGCCTTCCGCGCCTCCTGATCGAGGTCCCGCGACGGCAGGAACGTCAGCTCGATCCTGTCGGTCCTCAGCCCGTTTGGGTGCAGCAGCCTGCCCCGGACGTGAAGGTGTCGGAATTCGTGGTAAGGGTCGACCGGCTGCGGCTCGGTGTTGAGGCCGAGAGAGTAGCCCCAATCCCAATCCTCGATCGCGACGACGTAGTAGACATCGGGCTCGCGGGGTCTGCGCTTTTTCTTGGTCACCTTCCCCGGCTTCGCAGTCATCCTGGCTTCCTCAGTCGATAGTGTTCAAAATGCGAATATCTGATATTCGATGGGACGATCGACGCCGACTTCAATTGTCCTCACGGGGCCGAACGGACTTCGACAACGTTCTGTCGCCCGCAGCGAGACCAAACCGGACGGACCCCGCTCGAACTAGGCGTGAATCGCCCGAATATCGGGTACCCACAGGGGGCTTTTCCTTGCGAGATACGGAGCCTGATAGGGCCAAATTTTTCGAGAAGCGATGCTACTGACCCCGACGAATCTGGCGGCCATGGCCGAGGTGCTGGGCCGCTCCCCCGACTATCGGATCCTACGGCGCCTAATTGCCCGCCCGACCTACATCCCCACCATTGGGCAGGAGGTCAGGACCGGCATTCTGCTCGACACCGAGACCACCGGCCTCGACCACTCGAAGGACGAGATCATCGAGCTCGGGATGGTCAAGTTCGACTACACGCCGGACGGGCGGATCGTCGGCGTCAGAGACACGTTCTCCGCTTTCAACGAACCGAGTGCGCCGATCTCCGCGGAAGTGACGGCACTCACCGGCATCACCAACGAAATGGTCGCCGGACACAAATTCGACGATGCCGCCGTCACAGCCTTCGTCGAAAGCGCAGTCATCACGATCGCGCACAACAGCGGCTTCGACAGAAAATTCGCCGAACGCTACTGGCCCGTGTTCGAGCACAAGGCCTGGGGCTGCAGCATGAGCGAGATCGACTGGCGCAAACATGGTTTCGCCGGCGCACAACTCGGCTACCTGCTGAACGGTGCCGGCTTCTTCCACCAAGCGCACCGCGCCGTCGATGACTGCAACGCGCTGCTGGAGGTCCTGGATTTCGTACTGCCGACGACCGGTGCGCCGGCGCTCGCGCTCCTGCTCGAGACCGCCCGCAGGCCGACGCTGCGGATCTGGGCGGAGCAGACCGCATTCGAGCTCAAGGACTCGCTGAAACGCCGCGGCTATCGCTGGAACGACGGCAGCGACGGGAGACCTAAGTCCTGGTTTATCGATGTCGACGAGGCCGCCCTCGAGGACGAGATCACGTTCCTGCGGACACAAATCTACATGCAGGACGTCGAGCCAACCGTGCAGAGGCTCACCGCGTTCACACGGTTCTCCGGCCGGATTTGAGGCGGCCTAGCGGCCGAGACGCTTCTCGACCCGCTTGCGGCTGTTGCCGACCTTCTTGACGGCCTTCTTCACGGCCGATGCGGAGCGGCCGGTCTTCTTCGCTTCGTAGCGGACTTCGTAGTCCTGTCCCTTGGCGACGCGAGCCCGGTCCTGCTTGCGTCCACGCGCTGTCTTCTTCTTCGCTGCCGCCATCGACTCCTCCTCTTGCGAACTGATGAAGAATGCAACGCTGTAAGGATTCGCGGGTTCCGGAAACGAATCCTGCCGTCCCGGCTTTGAGTCCGAGTTGTTGCGTTGGAGTTCATTGCGTGGCGTTTCAGCGACGTAAATTGGCGGCGGTCGGCCTGAAGGCGCCGTTCCCCGGCTTCGTAGAACCGGCCCTGGCATCATCGATCGAGAAGGTGCCGTCCGGAGCGCGGTGGATTCATGAAATCAAGTTCGACGGCTACCGCGTCCAGGTCCATTTGGTGAACGAAGCCGTGAAGGTCTTCACCCGCCGCGGTCACGACTGGACCAACCGCTTCAAGAAGGTCGCCGATGACGCCTGGCACATCAAGGCCGGGGCGGCGATTGTGGATGGTGAGGTCGTGGTCCCAGCCGCGGACGGCACGACGGACTTCTCGGTCCTTCAGAACGAATTGAAAGGCAGGTCGACCAGCATCGTACTGGTCGCCTTCGATCTTCTGTACCTGAACGGCCGCGACCTCCGGAAGGTGCCGCTCTTCCAGCGCAAGACTGAACTCAAGAGGATCATCGACGGCACCGAGATCCAGTTCAGCGAAAGTTTCGAGCTTGAGGGCCGCGAGATGTTCGAGCACGCCTGCAAGATCGGACTGGAGGGCGTTGTCTCGAAAGTACGCGACAGCGCTTACGCCAGCGGCCGCGGCAACAACTGGGTCAAGAAGACCTGCACGCAGCGCGAGACTCTGACTATCACCGGTTTCGCGCTCGACGAAGGCAAGTGGGACGGCATCTATCTCGGCCGGCGCAAGGGGGACGACCTGGTCTACGCCGGCAAGGTCGACCACGGCTTCGATAAAGTTTCCGCAGCCGACCTGCAAAGGCGACTGAAGCCGCTAATCCGGAAGACGCAGCCGTACGCGAAGCGGATCGCCCACAAGGGAATCTGGGTGGAGCCGAAACTGCTCGCCGAGGTCGAATATCGGGCCAAGTCGGCGGAAGGAAAGGTGAGGCACCCGTTTTTCAAGGGGCTGCGCGAGGACCTTTGAGTGGGCGGGTGCGGCCGAACTATCGGCGAGAACAGGCGTTTACCGGTCATGTCAGACGCCTTCGACTATTTCCGCGCCTATGCCGTCCGAGCTCTTTGCAAGGCGCGAGCGATGCCGATGGGCCGGATGAAGCACCTACAGCTGGTGGTCGGCCGGATCTATAACCTCCTCAAGAAGGAGGCGGCGTATGGCCCGAACACGCAGCACCTCGAGGATTTTCGCGCAGCTCAGAAGCTCGAGAGCTCTCTCGATCGCCGGCCAAGTGACCGCTCCGGCGGTCGCCTTACTCCGGCGGCGCAACAAAGTGTGGATCGGGAGGCTCGCTGAATGCCTTCGGTCGCCGCTCGCGGTGTGGCAGGTCTCTTGCGAGAGTACGCGCAGCGTACCGCTTTGCGAGGCGGCAATCCCTACCGGGCGAAAGCCTACTCTCGGGCCGCTGACAGCTTGGCGGCCCTTGCCGTCCCTCTGGACGTGCTCATCGCCGAAGACCGTCTTACGGAGATCCCCGGCATCGGCGACGCGATAGCCGACATCATCACCAAGCTGCACAGGACCGGCAGCCATCCGAGCCTCGAAAAGCTGCGGAAGGAGGTTCCCGAGGGCGTGCTCGAGATGCTCGCTGTGCCCGGCCTTCGTCCGGAGAAGGTGCTGCGCCTGTATAAGGATCTCGGCATCGCCTCGCTCGCGGAATTGGAGGCCGCCGCCAAGGACGATCGCATCAAAAAGGCGAAAGGACTCGGCGCCGCGAGCTATCGCGAAGAGCGGAGAAGGCCGCCTCCACCTTCACCGTGCCGCCGCCCTGCTGGCGCATGCGAGGGAATCGATCCGCAAGTCCCGCCCCGAACTCAAGCGCGTGACGATCGCTGGCGATTTCCGTCGAGGCTGCGAACTCGTCGCCGACCTCGCGATCGTTGCGGAAGCTCCAGAGGCGTGCCGATTCCGAGGTCATCGCGCGCACCGTACCGATTACGCGCGGGGTTCCGAAATGATCGCGCGCAGCATTCCGAGCATTATCTGCGCAGGATTCCGACGTGATCGCGCGCAGTTTCGCATGATGTGAGGCCTGATCGTTGAGCCATTTCTGCAGCTGGAAACAGCTGGGAGAATTGGATGCCGACGAGGAGGGTTATCATGCGCCGGGTGCGCGAGATTGTGAGGTTGAGCCTTGAGGCGGGGCTCTCGACGCGCGTGGTTGGCGAGCGTGTCGGCGTCGGACCGACGACGGTACGTGACACGCTGAAGCGGTTTGTGCGCGCGGGTCTGGCATGGCCAGTCCCGGAAGCGATAAGCGACGCCGAGCTGGAGCAACTGCTGTACGGGGTGCCTGGCGTGAAGCCTGGTCGCCGCAAGGTGGCCGAGCCTGACTGGTCCGTTGTTGCCCGCGAGCTCAAGCGCAAGCATGTGACCTTGCAGGTGCTGTGGGAAGAGTACATTGCAGAGCATCCGGACGGTTACCGGTATAGCCGTTTCTGTGACTTGTTCCGCAACTGGGAAGGCCGGCTGCCGCTGGTGATGCGCCAACATCACGGTGGGGGCGAGAAATTGTTTGTCGACTATGCCGGCGACAGGGTGCCGGTGGTTGACCGCAAGACCGGCGAGGTGCGTGACGCGCACATCTTCGTCGCGGTCATGGGCGCATCCAGCTTGTCATTCGCGCTGGCGACGTGGACCGAGCGGCTCGGCGACTGGATCGCAGGACACAACGCGGCCTACAGCTTTTTTGGTGGCGCGACGCAACTGCTGGTGCCCGACAACGCCAAGGTCGCGGTGATCAAGGCCTGCCTCTATGACCCCATGGTCAA
>NZ_JBANBJ010000130.1:0-11576 GCF_059803515.1 Bradyrhizobium sp. UFLA05-125
CGCTATCGCGTGCGGCGCGGTTATCCCTACCCTTCGTACTGGGGCTATCCCACCCATAACTCGTACTGGGGCTATCCGACCTATAATTCATATTCGAGCTATGCCACCTATTACTATCCCGGCTTCTCTTACGGTTGGTGGTGATGCCAAAGTTGGCAGCGTGCGGCTCTCTCAAGCCGCCGCTAGTCAACTATTTGAGAAATTTTACCGGTCCCGATCGTGCGCGCGTCACTCTTGGGTCACTTTCGACGGATTCGGCAGCGTCGCCCTGTAGATGTCCGCTTCAACTAGTTGGGAGAACTATCATGACAAAGCGTTCCCTTCTGATCGCGGCAGCGAGCTGCTTGATTATCTTTGCACCGGCAGCATATGGGCGGTCGGCCTACGACGGCTCCTGGGACCTCGTCTTCGTGACGCAAAGAGGAACCTGCGATTCCAGTTACACCTTTACTGTCGACGTGACCAACGGAATTGTCACGCATCCCAATCTCGTGAGATTTCGAGGTTACGTCGCAAAATCCGGTGCGGTTCGCGCTTCGGTGACGGTCCAAGACAAATATGCCACGGGTGCGGGCAAATTGTTCGCAACGTCCGGTCGGGGGACCTGGAGCGGCCACTTAGGAATGGCGCGATGCTCAGGCTACTGGACGGCGCGACGCAATTGAAGGACGCAACGGCGGCACGCGACCGGGCGCGACTGTTGCGCGAATTGCTGGTAGCGCCAAGCCATCTTACGGAGAGGAGCGTTTCCTCGTTGAACTGAAGACAATAATAAAATGACAGCTCCCAAAATACTAGTCGGCGTTGCGGTCCTGCTCGGCTTGCTCTCAACCGGCCTCGACAGGACAATGCGGTTGGAAACGCCTCGGCCCATGAACGCGCCCATATGGTCCGGTGAATCCGTACCCCTCGATACTAATCGGCTAGCTCTGGTGATTGGCAATTCAACCTATCCCGATGCCGGCTCTCCTCTTCCCCAAACGACGCGTGATGCGGAAGGTTTGACAAATACTCTTCGTAAGGATGGGTTTCTGGTTGACGCCGTTGACAATGCGACGCGCCCCGACATGACCAAGGCAATCGATCATCTAAGGGCAAAAGTACATTTGAACTCAATTGTGTTAGTCTATTTTGGCGGTTACGGCATCCAATCTGACGGACAGAACTATTTAATCCCAGTCGATGCGAAGATCTGGAGTGAAGAAGATGTCCGTCGACAAGGCGTAAGCATTGACTATCTCCTTTCGCAACTCAAGGCTTCCGGAGCTCGCGTCAGGCTCGTAGTCATTGAGGCCTCACGCCGCAATCCTTACGAGCGGCGCTTCAGGGCTTATTCCCACGGACTTGCACCCATTCAAACAAGTGAGAACGCGTTGATCCTGAGCTCAGCAGCGCCTGGCCAGGTCGTTGAAGACCCGGATGAGCTACATAGTCAGCTGATGAACGCTCTTCTTACGCAGATGGTTTCCTCGAGGGGGATCGAAGAGGTCTTCAATAACACCCGAAACGCAGTAGTGGCTGCTACTCAGGGGCAACAGATTCCAGCTGTGTCGTCTATGCTAACCGAGAGCGTCAATCTTGGCCCGGCACGGAGCGGCGCTCCCGCGTCCTCCCTCGGCTCTGCGGCTAGTGGTCGCCGCAAGTGATCATACAAATTTCTGCTGATCTCCAAAGATCAACCGTCAGGGCTGACTTCCCGGTGCGGGCGCCACCCAATCATCTCCGCCTTGCTTGGAACCTCCAACGCGCCCTGGCGCCGTCCCATATCGATGTCGTCGCATCGCTGAAGGTCTTTTTCGCGTTATGATCGTCTGTTCCTGCAATGTCCTCAGCGACCACGATGTTCGCCAAGCTATGAACACGGCCGACGATGCGCTCCGCAACGCCAAACAGATCTATGACTGCCTTGGCTGCAGCGCCGAATGTGGTCGCTGCGCGCGCACCATCAGCACGATCATCAACCAAGCGTATAGGGAAAGTGCACTAGCCTTTCAGGCCGGCCGCCCGCACCGGATCACGGATGCCCCGCAGGATGAGCCCAAAGTCGCGCCCGCAGCGCCCAACTTCCCAGGATTTGCTGGATAGGGGCTTCTCGGTTTCGCCCCCGGGGATAGCTGCTTGCTTGTTTTTCCTCAGTAGCGTTCTAAACTACGAAAGGCCAAGACCCGTCCTCTAGCCTTGGAGTTCATCATGCAGGGCGACCCCAAAGTCATCGAGTACCTTAACAAGGGACTGCGTCACGAGCTCACTGCCATCAACCAGTACTGGCTGCATTACCGGCTGCTGGCCAATTGGGGCCTCTTGGACATGGCTAAAGTCTGGCGTAAGGAGTCGATCGAGGAGATGCAGCACGCTGACCGCATCACCGACCGGGTAATCTTCCTCGACGGCTTTCCCAACATGCAGGTGCTCGACCCCTTGCGAATCGGCCAGAACGTCAAGGAAATCATCGATTGCGACCTCGCCGCCGAATTGAGCGCGCGTGCGCTGTACGAAGAGGCGGCGACGCATTGTCATTCCGTGAAGGATTATGTCACCCGCGACCTGTTCGAAAACCTGATGGCGGACGAGGAACACCACATCGATTTCCTCGAGACGCAGCTTGATTTGATCAACCGGATCGGGCTCGAGCTTTACACCCAGAAGCATGTCGGTGGTCTCGAGACCGAAGAGCACTGAGCTTTCGCGCCGTCCACCGCAACCGGAGAACTGTGGCGGACGTCTTTCGCAGACACGAGCAGTTGGTGCGGCTTACGCTTCCAAGAAAGTTGTGCTCGGTCGGACGCGAGTCTAACAGCGAGCTTTGCAATTGCGCGATCGCCTGCGAGGCAACCCGATGGTTGCAGACATTCCACGCGCCATCTCCGAAATAGCGATTGGCTGTTGCCATGCGGATGCGCGCAAATCGTCGCTCACTCGCCATCATCATCGGTAGTCGCCCCGCGCCAGGTAGGTGAGATCATAACGAGACGGCGGCGGTGTCGCGACATCATCCGCCTCGTGCAGCACTTATTTCACTGCATGACCCGCTACCATACTCACCATCACGAAGGAGTCACGGCAAGCGCCGTCGCTGGGCCGCGATCACCACGTCGAGCGAAAAGAGCGCGCGGGCAGAGCTCGAGACCGGGCAGGTCGTGCAGTGCTACCTGACCGGGATTTCGGTTCGATTCAATGCGCCGGCAGAAAGACCATAAGGCCTGCCGCGGGGCATCAGCGAGCTCCGTCAATTTAGATCGGAACCATCGGACCGCTTCCAACGGGACAGCACCTCGTCGACAATTTGCCACTGCTTACGGCCGGACCCACGCCGCGGATCGATCCCTCGGACTAAACTTTCCTGCTGAAGATCGGCGCGGGTCAAAGCGTGGAGCTAGTTGGAGTTCAACGCGCGCCCACGAACCAGGATGGCACTAGACATCCACTGCATGACCTCGTGGTCGAAGCTCAACACTGCTTAGGAGGGCGTGGCCGTCGATGATATCGTCGCTGACGCTGGACTTACCGCACCCACTCCGTTTGCGCTCGCACATTGCCACAACGGATACGCCACCAACGTGGCACTCGCGGACCTCGCGACGGGTAAGGCGATGGTTGCGCTCAAGTAGCAAGGCCCGCCCCTCCCGCGCGACAACGGAGGCCGGCGCGCCCGCTCGTGCAGCATCTACTTCTGGAAGTCGGCAAGTGGGTGAACGGGCTTCAGCTCACGGAGCATGACGAGGCCGCGGAGTTGCAAGGGTAACACATGTATGGCGATCCGTGGCATGAACAGCGATACACGAATAACTGAAGCGATTGCCGCGAACGCCCGACAGCAGCTGCGCGATTGTCGAGATTGCGCCGAGGACGGACACTTTCTCTGGCTGGAGCCTTCCAAGAAACCATGCTCATGATCGACGCCGGTTCCAGCGTCGTGCCGCGCATGGCGATGATCCTACATCGGAAGGCGAGCGGCGACTGTTGGACTGTTTGCTCTACTCGCGGCGCGGCTGCCTGCGTCCCCGACTGGGCCTTCGTCACGCGGCCGGATGTGGTCGCCGAGTGCCCTCGTGCCGTCCGACATCAGGACGCGGGGTCGAGACATTGGATTCTCCGGCCCTCCGCTCACGTAAGGAGGGTACCTCGCGCTAACTTGACTTCGCGGGACTGACCTCGGGAAAATCGATCGGGGTCTGCACCGCGTTGTTCATGAAGTTGGTCAAAAGGAACTGGGCAGTCAGCGCGATCATCTCGACGATGTTGGCGTCTGTCCATCCCGCATTCCTGACCGCCGCAAACTGGGCGTCGGAAACTTTGCCACGCGTCTCGATGAGCGCTTTCGCGAAGGCGACCGCAGCATGGCGCTTGGGATCGCTCGAGCGGCCTTCCCTGTTCAGCTCGATTTCGTCCGCCGGGATTTTGGCCAGGTTGCCCGCGGTGAAGCTGTGCGCGGCCAGGCAGTAATCGCACCCGTCCGCCTCCGACACCGCCAGCGCTATCCCGTCTCTCGTCTTGACGTCCAGCGTTTTCGCGAGCGATCCCATCAGGGTAGCCCAGCCGGAGAGCGTGTTCGGGCTGATCGACATGAGGCGGTGCAGGTTGGGCACGAAGCCCAGGATCTTATCGACGTTGTCGAGGATCGGCTTAGACGCCGCAGGGGCGTTCTCGCGCTTCGGTATGGCAATACGCGGCATTTTGATCCTCCTGCTGTAGACTGCAAGCGATTATCGGGCTGGTGACGATGCAGGCCAGTCGCTGACGCCGACCGTCTCAGCCAGTGGTGGCCGCTGGACTGCCTCGAAGAATAGGGCCCGTCGCGCCGCGGCGATCATGTTTCTTGATCATGCAATCGATAACAGCAGGTCATCGGCTGAGCACCGCATTACTGTCACGCGTCCCGGCTTTCGTCCCCGGCTGCGCCCAACTCGCCGTGCTGACCGGGAGGAAATGGCGGCTTTGAGCGCCTTCATCTCGTTTTCCAGATTTACGATGCGCTACCTGACCGGCTCGAGCGCTTGCTCCAACTCGGGCTCGGTGAAGCGCGGCGTGATGTACTGCGAGCAACTCAAGGAGGAGCAAGACCGCGCGCTCGACCCTGGCTTAATAGCCACGCGAGGAGCCTCGCCGGATCGGCGCAGTCCTTCAGCTCTCTCCATTCCGCGAGCGCGTAGATCTTGAGACGCGCCGGCGGTTTGGGTAGTCCATCAGCAGGAGCGCGGCACGGTCGTTGACGCCGAATTTCTCGACGCTGATGTACTGCCTGTTGCCTGCTAGTCCGCGAAGCCGAGCTTCTTGTCGCCGAGCACCTTGAGGAACCCGGTCGGCCCTGAGCTTCACATAAGACCAGCCGCTCCCCGACACAGTAGCCAGGTAGAAGCTGTCGCGTTGAAATGGGGTGAACAATGGGGCCGCGCGGCTTGGCGGCCTCGTCGCGGTCACAGCGTACGGATGCGCGTTCGGCAGCACGTCCGCGTCAGCCCTTGGCCGTTACTGTTGTCGAGGCGTATTGGCCGGTGATGTGGATCGCGTCGCCGCTCGCCGCTGCCGTTGACGGCACAGGCCGGCTCAGCGGTGATCCTCCCGAACGTGGCGGGACGCATTGAGCCCTGCGCCCGCTCGGTGGGCAGCGGCGCATAACGTCGTTCGAAACCACTCGGCCGGCATTTCGCAGGGACCCGACGAGTTCTCACACGACCTCGGCCGGTAAACGTTGAAGCTGACGACGTCGTCGCCCTCGAGCGCTCGCGCGAACAGGCTGGTCCGCGTTCCGCTGCGAGACTTCCGCGCACTGACGCCGTACCGCAGCCCCTCGTGCGCGCCTGCGCCGTAGCCGCTCGGTATCGCGGCGAGCGTCGATTCAAAGTCCTGTTCCAGCAATGTGGGGCCCGTCTCGGGGCAAGTGCATCGGCCCCGGCTGATTGAAACCCTTCAGTGTCGATCCTCATGGCATCGTTTCGATAGCCGGAGGTGATTGGACGGTCGACGAGCCGGTGCCTATCTTCAATGCAGAATAAAACGGAGCACCGCGAAATGCCGATCCACAGGAAAAGCCCCGAAGGGGGCGCGAATTCGACTCCCGAGCGGTACCGCGTCTCCCCGCCTTTGGCGAAGTCGTGTGCTGCCCATTGCGTGCTCCGTTTCTTGTTCGACGCGAAAGCTGATTGCAAGCACCAGTCCCATGGCTGCACTCTACAAGAACGCCAGTCTCTTCCGCTCGCTTCTGCACTATCCGGTGGCTCGTCCCTGAGCATAACCGAGTGATTGGATGATTGAAGCACCCAAGACTGACTCCACCCCGACGCCCCCAATCCAAAGGAGTCGGTTTTGGCAAGGCCGGATGAAGGGGACCGTAGTGTCGAGTCTTCCCCCCACCGAGAACTACGGTCCTCTCATCTTGGCTTGTTACATGATCGTCATGTGCATGCTGGGTATCGCGCTAATGTGAACGATGACCCCGCCAGCTTCCTACGGTCACGATGCGATGCACCCGGAGCTGAACCCGTGGTTTGCCAAGCTCCGCAGTAAGTCTGGTCCCTGCTGTGATGGCTCCGACGCCTTACATCTTCGGGATGCCGAGTGGACCACTCAAAACAAGAACGAAAGCCATTTTAGGGTTCTGGTGCCCAAGAGCGCCGACCTCTATAGAGCCGCGTCCAACGGTCAGGACATGAAGAATGACGATACCGAGTGGGTTGATGTTCCGGACGATGCCCTTGTTACCGACCCGAACTTGGACCATAGCACGCTGGTGTGGGTGTGGTATGGCTCCGGTTTTCAGTTGACCAACGAACCGCACATTCGTTGCTTCATGCCGGGAGCGCTGACATGACTAGCGTTCTTTATGATAGTGCCGCGGTCAAAAAGAAAATGCGGCCCCTCGAGGCCGCAACGTCGTCGAGAACGTTGACAGCTCGCACAGGATTGCACGAGGGCGGGTTGAGATATTGGATAAACTCGGCCTCCCTTTCGCTTCATCCACCGCAACCAACTGAAGAGCGAGGGAAACGGCAGTTGCGTGAAGCTCTCTGCAAAGCAGGAGGCCTAACGATCGGGGGACTACAGAACGCTCGATCCTGACCGCAGGATAGCTTCTGGGAATCCACCAGCTGGTGCGGCGCCTGCCTGGTGTCGTTTCAACGCGGGTCGGCTATCCGGGCGCCGACGTCAAGAACGCCACATACCGCAACCACGGCACGCACGCGGAAGCGATCGAGATCACATTCGAACCGAATCAGACGAGCTTCCGGCGACTGCTGGAGTTCTTCTTCCAGATCCACGAACTCGACGTCTCTCACGGCAGGGAAACGAACAGGCGGCAAAGTACACGTCGGCGATTTTCTACACGAGCGAGGATCACCGCCGCGTCGCCCGAGACACCATCGCCGACGTTGAGGACTCGGGGTGTTGTCGCCGGGAAAGGTGGTGACCGAGCTTTTCGCCCGCTAGCGATTTCTGGGAGGCCGAGAGTGAAGCACCAGGATAAGCTGGAACGCTATCCGAACGGCTACACCTGCTACTTCGTCCGTCCGCACTGAAAGTTGCGGCGGAGAATGCCGCCTGAAGGCGGTCGCGGTGTGTCGGTGGCCTGCTGCGGGCACAGCCCGACGGCGTTGTGAGTAGTAAGGGCGTTTGCCAAGGGCCTCGCCGCTCCCCCCGAAGTCACTCACATCGCGACAAGGTGGCGAGGTTTGGACGGCCGAACACCACCTTCAGATTCTCACTCGGATGATAACCTTTGGCGCGGTGCCATGCGCGATGCAGCTCATTCCGAACTCATCCTGAGAACCTGCAATGGCCCCTGCGCTTCTCTTCCAGTCGACGCCCGCGCTCAGCGACCTTGAGCGGGGCACCGCGAGGCCGGCACGCGCACACGACCCGGTTTCTTGATGCGATGGTTCTCTCGTCCCACCTTTGAAGGGCTACAGGCCATTCGATGAGCGGTTCACGTTGCTGTTCAGAGACTCTCAGGGCGCAGCAGCCGACTCCTCGGTGCGGCATGGTCTCGCGGCCAGCGGGCTTGGACCGACATCGAGAGGAAACGGCCTTGGCGTTGAAGCTGGATCATCTACGCGGGTGGTCGCCTAGACGGGCGATCCCGGCGCGGTGGCGCGTCTCAAGCCGGTAGACTACAAAACAAATCCCACGATCGACCTGAAAGCTGTCGACACTTCCGAGTGCGGGGATGTTGTCGACGAAGCGTTGGCATGGGGACGAACGCGGCGCGGCGACGCTACACGCGTCGCTGCCGCAACTGCCGACCGGCTCGCGGTCTCCGTTGGAGTCGAGCCGCCGCTTCTGCTGGGCTACGACTGAGGTGGCGGCAACCCGCTCCTTCAAGATCGCGCATCTGTCGTGAGAGCCCACGACGCCTAAACAGAGAGGCGTCGGGCCCGAGGGCGTGCTGATCACACTCATATCGACGCCGGAGGGAAGCGTCAGTGGTTGAGACACCGATTGCGCCCCCCGCATGAACGGGGGGGGGCGTCGTTATCGAGCCAGGAGATTATTCATTGGTGAAGCCTACGACGGGACAATTCACCAGATTCCCCGTCGTTTTCACCGGCCCCCCCGCAGGGCTCACCAGTAAGCCTGACGCACTTTTGGCTTCGAGATCGTCGCCGTCAGTGATCAGTTTCCTTTGATCCTTCGAGATAGCCTCCTTGCTCCACTCAGCCAGTCGTACGTCCCACATCGGAGAGTATCCGGCGCTGATCTCAGTGAAGTGCGCGAGGACGTCGAGCGAGGGCCCCTCTCCGTTGAGAGCGCTGTTGAGCCCCTGGCGGTTCGGATCTTTCGCACCCATGCTGCCGTTCACTATCGTATAGATTACCTCAATCGCGCCGCTCTGAAGAATGTCGCTTTCCGCCGGCGCAAAGGTTGACGACTCGAGGGTCGCCGACTCCTCGGAATTTGCGTCGAAACTAAGATAGCGCAGGTGTTTGCCGTTCGCGAAGCCAAACCGGAGTTTCAAGTCAACAGTGCCCTTATCAGGACAGATGCTCGCCACGGAGTCCGTCACGACAGAGTAATCAGGACTGCCGTTGCAGAACGCGATTTTCTCGGGCTCGACATCGAACGCGATGACTGGGGCATTAAAGACAATGTCCTTGCGGTTAGCCACTCGAACCAACGGGCCGTAGTGCGCATCCCCGACAGATCCCGCGCGAGCCATCTTAGGGGGAAAGAAATTGGGCGCCTCGCCCCCCACCAACTTCTGCGACGGTGAGAAATCGACCCGGCCCGATTTGAACATGAAGTTACCCGAGTCGTCCATTTCCGCAACCCGTGTGCTCGCCAAGTCTTTGGCCAAACCGAGACTCGGCGCCCATGTGAGCCCCATCTCTTTCGAAGTGGCGAAATCACTTACGTCGGTAAGCACGAACCAAACAGTCTCTCCCGAGGCAAGACGGCCGCGATGGAGCGGCAGCTTCACCACCTCCCGTACCAGGTCCACTTGGCCCGACGTGAGGAATTGCTTTGTGATTTTTTTGTCGGCAGCGGGATTGGCCGCTAGACACCCTTGAGGTGCCGAAAACGACACCGCAAAGATAATCATCGACCCACAAACACATCTGCCGAGCTTTTTGCTAGGCTTCATGACTCTACCCTTTTGTCCAGTCCGGTTTTACCCACATAAGGTTCAGGCGAAGTTGGCTAACGATCCGTCACTTTTTCAGTCCGGGATAGCCTTGCACATAGATCCAGTCAGTCGCCTTGGCAGGGATGTGGCAGCCTAGACAATCTGAGCGAAAGTTCGTTGAGGTCGTTTTCAGCGGGTCACCCGCGTTGAACCAAGACCAACCCCAACCATTGCCCCACAGCTTATTATCGGGGTGACTGTTCTTACTGTCTTTCACCATCATGAACCACCCTTTGAGAACTTCTTGATGGCTGACCGTCCCAGTCGTCATATCCGAGGTGGCCGCGCCGTAAACTTCCTTCACCAGGATCGAGCCTTCGGGGAATTTCCCCGTCGCGCGATAGGCCTCCGCAGTTCCGGGCGAAGCGTAGACGACGTGCATCTCTTTAGCACCTTGCTCACCTGCGACAGACCAACTCCCAAGGAATTCGTAGCCGGTTCGGTAGTTCTTCGGGATATGCATGTTGCCTGCCGCATCAACAAGTTGATCCTGCGCAGGGGCGGGCTGGCTAACTGCGGGCTGCGAGACAAGACACGCGACAGTCATGACGATGATGGACGCGGACGCGACGGTCGCATTTCCGAGGAGTTTCATCTTAGTTCTCCCTTACTTTTTTATGGTCTGGCCGGGCGGCACCGGCACCTGGTCGAGCAACGCGTAGAACTGCGTCCACACGTCATCCCGTTTCGCGCTTGCGATGTGGCAGTAGCCGCATTCTTCGACCGGCCGGACTTTGGCGCTGGCCGCCTTGGGTTCGAAGTGGTTGAAGTTGAAATAGCCCCAGCCGTCGCTTGCCTTATATCTCTCGGTGTCCTTAACGGTCACATCCGCGCCGTTGAACGCGCCCGGGAAGAATCCGCGCCCCGATGGCTCAGTTCGCGAACCGTCCGGATTAGTGGCGGGCTGCAGGAGCTGCAGTTCCTTTACGAAAATTGTTCCTTCAGGAAAGACGCCCGTTTTCTTGTAGATCTCGTAAGAACCAGGCTCGATATATACGTTATGAAATTCAGGGAAGTTTGCTTGGGGCCGGTTTAAAAAATTTGGCGTTGTTGGCGAACCAACATAGACCCATTCGTGAAAGTTCTTTGGCAGAATAAGGTCGCCATCTTTCGTGTATTCAGGAAGGTAGCGGCCGGTGGCGTGCCAATCGTCGGGCGGTGGAAGCTGTGGTTGCTGCGCGAAGACCGCGGTTGCTATAGCGCCGGCGCCGAGAACGACGGAAAGTGCTAGTACTGTGCGTCTCATGATCTCTCTCCTATGACCAGCTGTTTGTCGCCGAATGAGGTAGTGACGGCATTCGTGCGCAGATGATCTCACTAACTACGCACAAGTGAGATTAAACGTGGGTGCCTCAATGCGAAAGCGACGAAGGATCATGAAATTAATGCCCGCCGGGAATGACGTCCGCTCGAAGAATCGATGTTTGATCATGGGAAGCTTCTTGCCCCTCGCAACGCATGCCGTAGGGATTGCCGGCGTGAATGCCATTTCCAGTCTTCACTCATGAGCTGGTATGCTTGCGATCTTCAGATGGGGCTATTGACGTTTCTAGTCCCTGTAGTTTCAAATTGGGCAACCGATCCTTCGGAAACGGCCGATCCAGTTCTCCGGCCGCGTCGTGACGGACAGGCACGCCAATGCTGCACATACAAGACGCTCGGCATCAGATAGGACTGACGTTCACAAGATGTGGGAATTGACCAAATCATTCCGCTTCGAGGCGGCGCACTCGCTGTCGGGTACGACCTTTGGCGCGGCGAGCGAGGAGATTCACGGCCACTCCTTCCGCGCCGAGGTGAGCTTGCGCGGCACGCCGGATCACGTGACCGGCATGGTGATCGATCTCGGCCTCCTTCAGCGTGCGATCGAGGATGTGCGGCTGACGCTGGACCACAAGTTCCTCAACAAGATCGAGGCGCTGGGCAATCCGACGCTGGAAAACCTCTCGCGCTTCGT
>NZ_JBANBJ010000131.1:0-10616 GCF_059803515.1 Bradyrhizobium sp. UFLA05-125
GTCGTTACCCGTGGACCAGCTGGCACGATCGTTTCACCTGAACTTGGCGGTCAAGCCATCGCGAGACCCGCTACCAGATCTCGCCCGACGGATCGAGTCTCGCCCGAGAGCGGCGGCCCCAGACCATTTCAGCTTGGGCTTCCTTCGCTCGACATGTTTCCACGCAAGATCTGGTCGCGCTTGGTGGCGCGTCAGGCGCGCGAACTCACTGCGGCCGAAATGGCGTATCCCGATCCCGCCGGCTTCCCTCCATTGCGGGAAGCGGTCGCGGCATATCTGGCGACGTCGCGTGGCATCAACTGCTCGTGGCGACAGGTTCTGATCACCAATGGCTATCAGAGCGCCCTGGATCTGATTGCGCGGGTGTTGCTAAATCGCAATGACAAGGTCTGGCTCGAGGACCCTTGCTACCCGCTGGCGCGCACGGCGCTTGAGGCCGCTGGCGCGAAGCTGGTGCCGATCCGCGTCGATACCGAAGGGCTACGCGTCGCCGACGGCGTGGCGCGGGCGCACCGCGCCCGACTCGCGGTAGTGACGCCTTCGCATCAGAGTCCCCTCGGCGTCGCACTGTCGCTGCCGCGGCGACTAGCGCTCCTGTCATGGGCCAGCGATACAGGCGCCTTAGTGCTCGAGGATGATTACGACAGCGAGTTCCGCTACGTGGGGCGACCGCTGCCGGCCCTCAAGAGCATCGACCGTAACGACCGGGTGCTTTATGCGGGAAGCTTCAGCAAGGTGTTGTTCCCGAGTCTTCGGCTCGGCTATCTGGTTCTGCCGGAGGATTCTGTCGCCGTCTTCACCCGCGCAAACCTGCATCGGAGTTTCGGCGCGTCGACACTTGCACAGCGCATAGTTGCCGCCTTTATGATCCAGGGTCATTTTGCGCGGCATGTGAAACGCATGCGCGATCTGTATGCTACGCGTCGCAAGGTACTTGGCGCGGCGCTTTCCGCGGTGTTCGGCGAGCGCATCGCAGTAGATCTCAAGCCCGGCGGGATGCATCTGATCGTGCGCTGCCCCAACCGCGCCGACGACGTTCAGCTGGCGAATCTTGCGCAGGACGCCGGACTCGCCGCGGTACCATTGTCCAGGCGCGCGGTCGCTCATCCGTGCGGACAAGCACTGTTGCTCGGGTTCACAAATGTCGACGAGACAGATGCAATGGATTTATCCCGACAGCTCGAGCAGGCGATCGGTGCGCGGTTAGGCGAGCAAGGTGGGTGAAACGGCGCACGGAGGTGATTGAGCGAGCCAGTGATGCCTTCTTCTGGCCTATCAGCGAAGTGGGGACAGCTCTCATTGAGGCCGCTTATTGGGTACGGCGGACTGCTCAAACTGAGTTCTTCGCATTTTGACCGATTCTGTTGAAAAAGGCCTTTGTCGCGAGCATGCCCATTTTCTGAAGACTTCTGATGCGTTTGACGCAGCGGGACGTGGGAGATCGCGTCAACATAGTCAGGATCGCTCGGTGATCTTCCTAGCTTTACTACGAAGGCTTTTCTTGCCGGAGCTCGCTCTAAGTTAATTTCAGCGATGTTTTTGCCGTGGCGTTACTTTCGCCTTTTTCAACGGAATCGACCCAACAGCGAAGTGACGGCACCCCTCATTGAGGTCCGCCCAGTGGGGCATAGCGGACCAGATTTGCTCACGTTGAGTTCTTCGCATTTTGACCCGAAACCGTCATGACATAACGGTGCAACGCATTGCAGTCAGCCAAGTTGATTATGGTCGGAAGTTGCGGATTGGAGGAATGTCATGTCTATGACCAAAGTTCCTGCAGCGCTTCGCGTGATTGGTGCGATATCGCTCGGCGCACCTGCAATGGCTGCCCCGCTCACTCCTTCATCCCCAGCTGCCAAGCCGATGGTGCAGGAGAGTGATCTGGTCCAAGTGCGTTTCGGCGGTTGGCACCGGGGCTGGGGCCGTTGGCTCGGCGGACCCTATCGGTGCTACCCCTTCTGTCGTTGGGGCGGCTAGCATGAACAACGTGGAAAATCGAGGATGTGCGTGAGTCTCGCCAATGCAGGGCGAAACCGCACCCACTTGTTCTCTCGCTAAGGGGCTGTCTGGGACGTTCTCACCGGCACTCAGCCGACGAGCACAGCTTCACCGACTTCACTTCGATGGAGGCCCCCGCCGTGCCAAGGAACCTCATCTCGTCGGGATCGTATCTCGAGCCCGAGATCGGCTTTAGCCGCGCCGTACGAGTTGGCCAATTCGTTGCTATTGCGGGGACGGCACCGATTGCGGCGGCGGGGGGCACGGCGGCGCCAGGCGATGTCTATGGGCAAACGATTCGCTGCCTTGAAATCATCGCCAAGGCTGCCGCGGAGGCGGGCGGTACACTAGCGAACATCATTCGGACGCGGATCATGCTGACAGACATTTCGCGTTGGCGCGATGCAGCTCGCGCGCATGGCGAGGTCTTTCATGAAATTCGCCCGGCATGCACGTTCGTCCAGGTTTCGGGCTTCATCGATCCCACTTGGCTCGTCGAGATCGAAGCCGATTGTGTGGTCGAATAAGCGACGGCCGCCTCTGGCCCCTCGCGTCATTTGCTGCTTCTGCACGAATGCGGGCGCTATCGGGACCGAAGCGGACATCGATTGGCAGCGAGCACTGCCTGGCTCAGTCGCGAATGACCCGAACGAGACATCAGCGACGGCAATAACGGCATCCTAACCCCGATTGCTACTTGATGTAGATCAGCAAACTACGGCCTCAACCCCTGAGCCTTTAAGCACCCGTTCATCGGGCTGTCGCTCAACGATCGGCAGCTGAGGTTACCCTGGTCCTTACAATGTGCTAATTTAAGCCCGCACGATCGCCTGTCTTCAGCGCGGAAACGTTGCACCATGACCGATTATCATAACCCGGCATGGACCGAGGAAAGCCGATTCCACGGTGCCCTCGACGATGTGTTTATGATTCCACTTGTTTTTATCACGCTCGCCATAAACAAGATCCTGCACTTCTTTATTTCGATCTTGATGCGGATGCTCGACTACGCCTTCCCTTTGGCAATGCAAATTGTTTGGCTTCCGCTCTTCGCGGCCAAGAGTCTTGGCGATGTCATCGTCACTCTCGTAAGCGCCGCGGTGCGCTTCCTTCCCCTTTCCGAGACGAAACGTCGACAGTGGCGGAGATCGATCCGCAGGAACTGGTCGTGGTTTAGGCGGAAGATTGGCTATCGGGCGTTCGAGCAAGCTGTGCATGATGCCTTTGAAAGCGGCATGGCGTGGGTGTTCCGAAAATGCCGGCATCTCACGCCGAACACCGCGTTGCTCGTGATCCTGGGCGCGATACTTTGGCTCCCGATCTCTTTCGGAGCTGCAACGGCAATGCACGCGGTATTGTTTGCCAAGGTCACGTCCTGGCCACCTTGGATGCAACTCTTGCATCCGCTGGCAACCGTTATCGCCAAGAGCAAGCTTTTGGTACTACCGGTGTACCCGGCAGCCTGGCCACACGCGAAAAAACATCCTTTCGTTCAGCTGGTATTCAAGGGCTATGAAACCGTCAAGTGTATGTATCTGATCAAAAAACTCGGTTTTCGCTATCGGCAGGCAGAGATTGCCGGCATCGCGGCGCTTGAGACGCTCGAGCGCATCGCCGGCCTCACATCGGCGGTGCGGTGGCTGCGCAAGGCGCATGTCGCGGAGCGTTTCGGGGTCGAAAAGCCCACTCAGGAATTGCGTTCGTTCTTCTCGCGGTGGTCAATTATGTTCTCAGCCGATTACTACGAAGCCAAGGAACGGCAAGCCTCAGATGTCCCATCATTAGACAGCAGCAAGCTACGAACGTTGAGATGATCGTCAATCTCAAGACCGCCAACGTGCTCGGGGCCTCACCGTGCCGCGCTCGCTGCTCGGCCGCGCCGACGAGGTGATCGAGTGAGGCGTAATTTGCTGCGATGCGTGAGTCCGGAAGTGGCCCTACGCGACACTTCGGTGCGAGGCCGAATTTGGTCGCGACGCGGGGCATAGCGGACATCGATACATGCTCCCTCCCGCTGTTACCACGGCGGCGGCCGCTCCTTTAAGCCGAGCAGTTTGAAGTCGAAGGGCGCGTATCCCGGCCCCGGTGAGCCACGATTGAGCGCGGTCAGGTACCGCTACCAGCTAACGACACTGTTTTTTGCGCGCAGGCAATGTCTGCTCGAACAGTCCCGCTGGAAATCCGGTAGCAATGTCGTCGAGCCTCCGCCAATCGGAATTTATTTCTTGCCCCACCAGTCGAATATGCCGCCGATGCGCCCGCCAGTGTCGAACGCTTTTTTCTGCTTCGCGTCCAGGCTGTCATAAAACGCTTGAAGTTTGGGCTCGACTGCCTTCAGGCCGGCAAGCCTGGTCTCCGCCATTTTCTCGGCGAACGCCATTCGCCCCACGGTCGTCGAAAGATCTGGTTTGTCAGCGCATAGCGACTTCCTCGCAGAGGCATCCGCAGACGCAGACGCCTCGGTTAAGTCTTTCAGCGCCGCTTTTTGAGGATCCGTCAGGTTAAGCCGCTTTACCAATCGATCAGTGTTGGCAACAGGCGTCGCCTCGCTGCTGGAAATCGCCCTTATCATTCTCGTCTCAAGCCATGTGCCTTGAGCGCGCGCTGGCGTTGTCATAGAGGTAAGAATAGCGAGGAAAATCAGGATTACTGAACGCACGACAAATCTCCCTTTTTGCGCAGCACCAGTCATCGGTGCTCGACAACAATATCCTCCACACGAGGTAGCGTCGCGCCTTTGATGTAGATCATACCAATTGCGCAATGCCCGGTGGCAAGCGGTGGACCACGCTGCAATAATTGCACGATGACTGGATCAATCTGATCGCGAGTTTGCCGGTGGGGTCCTTCACGCGAAAAGGAGCGGCTGCTCTGAGCGCAGTGATCGGAAAACTTCTGCCACAAAGTCCAGCAGACTTTATGTGGCGAACTTTAGATTCACGTGACTAGCGACTGGGCTCACCATCAGGCCAGCTTCCGTTGTGTCTGCACTCGTAGTTCTGGTAGTAGAGGATCAGGTCGCGCGCCTATTCTTGCGCATTTGGCCCACTGATCTTGTGAAGCCAACCTCCGCTTCGAAACACGAACGTCCGTTTGTAAAGTCGGCGTCAAGCGTCTGAATTAACCACGAACTTCGATCCAATTTTAATAAGACAACAATGCTGCTTGTTAGGTTAAATCAACCAGATCAAGGTTGCACGTGCTGCCGTTTTCCGGACGTCGGCGGGACCGGGAAACCGACTTCATAATGCGCGATCGCAATCGCTGCGGTCGCGTCCGATGGGAGGTTGCATTCTCATTTGGAGCATCTCGCCATGATGGAACGTCGCGCACTGAGCCGCATACCGATGAACCGGGCGGCGCTACTGTCATTCGATGGAATTCGTGGGACTCATCCATGCGTGGTGCGCGATATCAGCGCCTTGGGGGCCTGCATCTCCGCGCCGTACTTCATATTTGCCGACGAATTTGTGCTGTCGTTCGATGGCCATCCCGCAATTTTCATCTGCCGCATTGTGTGGAGAAAGGAGACGCTTTGCGGAGCAGCCTTCCTCCTGCGTCGTCGCTCGCCGAAATTGGCGAACGATTCCGGCGAGTACACAAAAGTGGTGCGACTTGATCGCCAGACCATGCGCCGCGAAAGGCGCCATTAGCTGAGAAGTGGCGGCAAAACTCCTTGCGCGCCGCTCGGCATGCTGTCGCCAAGCCGGAGGTCGCGCGCGGACGTAACATTGCCCGCGCCTAGACGTGGGCACCTTCGCCTATTCTGGGCATCTTCGGCGGCGACGATCAACCCTCATGCTGGCGGCGGGCACGCTATCCATGACGCTCCTGCGGCTGGTTTCGAGCAGTGCAACGACCGGTACGCTGAAGACGTTAGGAGTCTGCGGCGCCGGTCAGCCGCGACCACGGCAAGCGGCCAGCTTGGATCGGATGAAAGGACCGTCCTACTGTGACGACCCCCGCGGCCGATATTGCCTACGGCGTGACGTATTTGAGCCATGTCGCCGCACCGTGTCGGATTCGCATGGGTCTCTCGGCCGCTTATTAGCCGCTCGCACGCGGCGCTCCCGCCAGCCGTGCCCGTCCCAGAAGCGTTGGGTCTTCCAGTAGCAGGGAGGCATTGGTTCGCCAACCGGGGCATCGACATAGCCCGACCAGTACGGATAGCCGCCGGGGCCAGGATAAGTGCGCGGATACGGATTGCCGCCGGGTCCGTAATCATAGCGCGGACCAGCAAACGCGGGCGAGGCTGCGGAGACGGCCAAAGTCGCGGCCGCAGCGAGAGCCAATAACGTCTTCCTCATGGTTTATCCTTTCCAGTTCGGCGGCGGCAGGAGGGACGCACGCCGGTCACTGCAATGAACTCACGATGCCAGGCCACGGCAATATGCCGTTGACGCCACCGACCAATATTGCTGGCTCGGGGATTGGGTCATCAGGCAGGCAGCGCCGCCACGAAAAGCGACGAGTACGTCCCTCTTGGTCGCCCCTCCCGGCAAGCCGGGATCGAATGCGGGCAGGTACCAGTTAGTGACACTTGTGTTCTCACCGCGGCGCGGCGACGCTCCCGTTGCCACGGACCACAATCATCCGGGATGCGGCTTACCTCATTAGCCCCGACAGCGTCACGAGAGCAGACATTCCGGGACCGCCGCTCTGGGCGAGATGCATTGGAACTCGAATGTGCTAAGCTTGGGCCCATGCCGTCGCAGTAAACAACTATATCTTGGCCAAGGACGGCAACCGCCCGTTTTTGATGAGACAGACGTTCTCTGAAGACGTTGCACTAGAGATGGTGGTCAAGACCGACGCCATTTCATTTCCCAGCACGGCGACCGGCTTGAGCACCGTGGAGGACGTTTTGGTTCGTCGCTTCGGTGTCGAATACGAGAACATCTATACGTTCTGCCTCTCCCACCCCTCCGAGACCGACCGAGCCCGCTTTCAGTGCCATTGGTTGGTTGGGATGTCCGCAAGAGCCACCGGACAGCCGCTGCGAGTTGGATGTGGACGTTACGACTGGCATTTCAATCAGGACGGAAAAGTGGTGAGGCTCGTCATCACCATAGAAGTCATGAAAATCCTGTCAGGCACGCAACTCGATGGCGTGATGCGCTGGCTATCTTCGCTTCCTTACCCGTGGTGCAGTCCGGCTCAGGCTCTCATGTCATTTCCGGCGCAGCGGGACCTGTTGGAGGTGGAAGCCTATTTGAAGCAGGCGCAGTGATCTTCGATCGAGCCACGATTGGCTGGGAAAGAATGACACGCCAACGCAGTGTTACCTCGGTTGGTGGTTGGACCTGCGGTTGGTTAAGGGGGACACAAGCGGACCTCGGCAGCTGCTCGACCTTGGTCCGCTCATCTCCCGGAAGTCGGCTTAGGGCCCAACAGAGGCATACAGCTTGACGGACACTTCGACCCTCTACTTCGTGACATCGAAATTGCGGGTCTCGGGGAGCATGGCCATCGCTACGATGCTGATCAGGCTGATCGCGGCGGTGTAGTATGCCGGCACCAGCGGATCATGGGTCACGGCCAATAACCAGGTCACCACAAACTGGGTTGTCCCGCCGAACAGCGTCGCGCCGATCGCATAGATCAACGACAGGCCCGTGCTGCGAATGGCCATCGGCATCATCTCAGGTAAAGCCACGAGGCTCGCCGATCCGCTGAGCGCGGTGAGGGCAGCCAGAATCGCCGTGACCACGAGGAGCGTGGTGGCGCTGGGCACGCCGGCAAGCCAGAAGAACATTGGCACGATCAGGAACATCAGGGCGACCCGAGGCAGGATCATCGTGATCTTCCGGCCAAACCGGTCGCTGAGCAGGCCGGCGATCAAGCCAAAGGCAAAAGTGAGGGCGCCGCCGACCAGGACGCTGCTTTGGGCGAGCGCGGCGGGCAGGTGCAACGTCTGGATCGCATAGGTGGTCATGTAGTTGCCGACCTGCGATGATACCGTGCCGGCCGCCGTGATGAGGATGCCCAGAACCAAATAGCGGCGCTGGCCAGTGAACACTGAGCTGACGATCTGCCTGGTGCTCCGATTTTCGCCCGTCTCGAGTGTCTCGGGCAGGCTGCGCCGGATGTAGACGGCGATCGGAATCAGCGCGAGACTGAACAGGAATGGAACGCGCCATCCCCAGGCGGCCAGGTCAGCAGGGGAAAGAATCAGCGAGACTGCGACGCCGAACAGGCCGCCAATGGCCACCGCAATCCCCTGGCTCGCGATTTGCCAGCTCGCGTAGAAACCGCGCCTGTTGACCGGCGCCGCCTCGATCAGCAACGCCGTCGACGGTCCGACCTCGCCGCCGATCGCAAGGCCCTGCAGCAGCCTGCAGACGACAACCAGAATCGGCGCAGCAATGCCGATGCTGGCATAGCTCGGTGTCGCGGCCAGACCCAGAGTGCCGATCGTGATGAGCACGACGGTGAGAATCATGGCCGGCCGGCGCCCCGCCTTGTCCGCAAAGGCTCCGATTAAAATGCCGCCGAGCGGGCGGGTGAAGAAGCCAACTCCGAACGTCGCGACGGAGGCGAGCAGGCTGCCGAACTCACCGCCCATCGGGAAGAAGGCGTGTCCAATGTAGACGGCAAAGTAGGCGTAGATGACGAAGTCGTAGAATTCGAGCGCGTTTCCGGCCACGGCGGCCGCGACCATCCTGCGGCTCACGCGTCCCGTCGCGACCGCGTGCTGCGGTTCGCCGTTCGAAGCATCCATCTGCAATTCCACGGTGGCAATCGTGCTCATGTGTCAATGTTCCTGCTGGAATGACGGGTTGTCGCGTGCTGCTTCAAGCCATTTCGAGAGCCGCCGGGATCGGCGTGGTGTTCAGTCCGTGGAGTGCCTGCAAATAGGCTTCGCGTGCCTGCTGCCAGACCGGGATCTTCCAATCATCGGCTTCGGGATAGAAGGCATCCTTGAGAGCGCGCTTGATCGATGCGCGTTGCTCGGAATTGGCGCTGCCGGATCGGTGCAGCCATTGCTCGGCGCGCAGCGCGTTCTGGACCTGCGGGAAAGGGCGCGTGCCGTATTCGAGGCAGATATGGCTCTGAAGGGCGTCCGGGCATTCCTGCGAAAACGCGGTCTGGATAGGCCCGTTGAGCGGGATGCTGGTCGAGGTGCCTGTCACCACCGACGTCAGCTTGCCCCACCATGTGCGCGCTCGTTCGAGAACGACGGGGTCCTCGGGACAGGCGAAGATCCGCTCTCCAAATCCGTAGGGGCCAAGGCCGGTGTGGATGTCGATCGAAGCAATGTGTTCGCGTCCGATGGCGAATTCCCGCAGGATGCGCCTGAAGGTCCTGTTGCTCCAGGTGGGGCCGGCTCCGCCAAAGAACATGCCGTCCTCGAACGCGTACTGTCCCATCGACATGGCGCGCTGCAGCCCGCGCTGGCCGACGCGCTCGACATAGGCGGCAAGCTGCGCCTCGTTGTCCGGCCGAGGCGGCCAGGCGTCCGGCAGCAGGAGATCGTGAATGTCGGCGTAACCCGCGTTGACGGGCAAGGGTGCGGAAAAGTCGATGAGGTTGCGATTGAGATCGACGTTTTCCTGAGTGACGCGGCGCGAGTGCGAGAACCCATAGGGGTTCGCGGCATGGACATGCATGACCGCGACGTCGGCATTCGTACGGACATGCTCCGGCAACCCGAGCAGCAGCAGGCCGGTCTGGATGGCCGAGCCGCAGTAGCCTTCGACGCCGTGAACACCGCTGATCACGATCAGCAGCGATGCGGCATCGACGGGGCCGTCGAATACCACGTCGGTGGCCAACGTCTCGCCTTGCGCGCCCTGGAGGGGCAGCACGAACGAAGTGACCGGGAGGTTTCGCACCGCCGCGGCCTGCATGAACTTCGCGCGAGCCTGTACGTAGCTCGTGCTGAATAGTTCGAGAATGTCCTTGTTGGTCATCGTCTGCTCTCAAATTCCTTGAGTGGTTTGTCGCTGTCTCTCAGTTCTCCGGGCCCGGCAGGCCGCGCCGAAACTGGCAAAGATGGCTCGGCTGAGCGCGCTGTCGTCGATGCGCATTTCCGGATGCCATTGCAGCGCCAGCGTCCATTGCCGCGCATCCTCGATCGAGAAGGCCTCGATCAGGCCGTCCGGCGCCGTTGCTTCGACGCGCAAGCCCCGGCCGAGGCGCTCGATGCCCTGGTGGTGTAACGAATTGACCGGCACACGATCATCCCCGAGGAGTTCCGCAAGCCTGCCACCGGCGGCGATGTGCACGTCATGACTGTCGTCGTACCAGCGCCGGACGGGGCGGTCGTGATCGCCTTCACGATGATCGAGGCGGTTCGGCTGTTCGTGCACGGCAGGATGCAGGGTGCCGCCGAACGCGACGTTGAGTTCCTGCAGGCCGCGGCAAATGCCGAGAACCGGAAGACCAGCGGAGATCAGCCGCCGTATCATGGGCAGCACGACTTCATCGCGATCGCGATCCAGCTTCACAGCTGGTGCCAGAGGTGGAGCAGCATAGTGATCGGCTGCGACATTCGAAGGACTGCCAGTGAGGACAAGGCCATCGATGCCGGCGAGGAGGCTCTCCACGTCGACGCAGTCGGGCGCGGCTGGCAGGAGAACAGGCAGGGCATGCGCCACCTCGCTCACGGCCCGCAC
>NZ_JBANBJ010000132.1:0-10373 GCF_059803515.1 Bradyrhizobium sp. UFLA05-125
TCTCGGCGCCGACCAGCGCGGCGCGGTTCTCGAAATTTTCCGGGCAGTGCTGCTTCCAGAGTTCGAGCTGTCGGTGGTGCGAAACCAACGTCTCGACATGCTGGCGCCGCTGCTCTGGTGCTGCGGTGTTGCAGGCCGCCGCCTGCGAGAGTGCGCCATAGAAATGATACTCCGCGGTTTCGAAGAGGGACGCTGATGTCCACAGCAGCCGCTGCGCCCTCTCCGAGGCATCGAGGGCGGCCCCATAGTCCCCGGCAAGGAAGCGCGCCTGGAGCTTTCGGCACCAATACCAGCATTCGGCAAGCGCCAACTCCGAGTTGCTGGACAAATGACTCTGCATCTGAAGCTCGTCAAAGTGCCCATCGTCGAAGCAACCGAATGTCGGGGTAAACCCGCGAAGCGTTCGTACCAGACCGAGCTGTGTAGCGATGATGTCAGTGATGAAGCCAAACTGCGCCTTTCGCGCGAATGAGAGGCCTTGCTCGGCCTCGCGCTGCACCTCGGGGAGCGGATCGCCCGCCGCGAGAAGGTTCGTGCTCAGGTGACTGCGGCAGTAGGCGGCGTAAGTGAGATCGCCGGTCAGGTTGGCGACCTCGAAAGCGCGGCGCACGAGATCGCGGCCAGCCCGGACATGTCTTGTCCAAGGCATAATCATGTTCCCGAAAAGCATGAAAGCGCGAGGCTGGAACCGCTTCAACCCGCGTTGTTCGGCCAAATCGCAGCCGAGCCGGCCGAAGCGAAATGCGGCCTCGTAATCGTGGAACCGCGCGACAGCGACCACGCCGAGCGTGGCATAGGCAAAGCACGATCCGTCGCAGTTGCCTCGCTCGAGACTGAACTTGACCGCCCGGCAAGCGATCAAGGTATATAGATTCGCATCCGTAAAGAATGCGGGCGGTATGATCCTGGTGAGGACCTCCAGTGTCGCGAGGGATGCCGCGTCGCTCATCAAGGGCGGGTCGACTAGATCTTCGATCGATCGGCTGCCGAGCTGCGACCAGATCCGCTGATACTCGCCCCTCGCCTCCTCTTCCGTTGGGTGTCGCGACCACTCGATGCCCAGATGCCGGAGGTAGTCGAGGCCGACTGCGACCGCCTGGCTGCTCTGACCAAGAGTCGTATGCAGGTCCGCAAGCAGGCAGGTGATGCTGGCGCGTTCGACCGTTGTTGCGGCCCGTGGCGACAGTGCTTTCAGGCGTTGCTCCGCTTCCGCCAGCGCGCCGCTCAGGAACTCACATTCGGCGTGGTTCAGCTCCAGCGCAAACGAGAGCTCGTGTCGGTGCCCCAACGTGTCTTCTGGCAGTAGCGCCGCGCCAGCAACGAGATAGGTGAGCGCCGACGCATAAGCGGTCGATACCTTGGCGCGCTTGCCAGCCGCCAGGTTCAGCTCTGCGAGCTGCTCGCGCTCATCGCGTGACGCAATTAGAGTTGCGCCGCGGTTGAGCTGGCTGACAATCTCGAAGATCCCCTCATCGCGCTTTTCCGGCGGCGTCTCTGCCAAGAGCAGCCGGCCAATTTTCAAATGCGCCTCGGCCCGCGCCTCTTCCGGGATCAGCGCATAGGCCGCCTCCTGCACCCGGTCGTGAACGAACTTGTAGGAGCGTGCGACACGATCGATCAATTGCAGGTGCAGGGCGTCCGCCAGAGCGGCGTGCACCTTTTCCTCGGGCGTTCCGAGAACGATCGAAAGGATATTGAAATCGGCAACGTTGCCGAGGCACGCAAGCTGCCGCAACGCGTCCTGCGTGTCGAGCGGTAGCCGCGTCAGCTTCCCGGCCAGAAGCTCCACGACGTTGTCTGTGTATCTTTTAGCGTGGATGCCTGCCATGTCCCAAGACCATCGCCGCTGCTCGTGATCGAAGGCCAGCAGCCCTTCGTCGGCGAGCCCGTGAAGAAATTGGATAACGAAGAATGGATTGCCGTCGGTTTTCGTGTGCACCAACCTTGCAAGCGGGGCGGCTCGCTCGAGGTCGCAGCGGAGCGTGTCGGCAATAAGACTTCTGAGGTCACTGATCGCCAGGGACGCCAGCTTGATATCCTGCACCCTTCCGGTTGCGCGGATCGCCTCCAGCTTGCGCATGAGCGGATGCGCTGCGGTGACTTCGTTGTCGCGGAACGCGGCGATGAGGAGGAGATTGCGGAGATCGGACCGGCTCAACAGATCTTCCAAAAGGTCCAGCGTCGCCGCATCGAGCCATTGCAAGTCGTCGAGGAACAGCGCCAGGGGGCGTTCCCGCCGAGCGAAGACGCCGATCAACCGCCGAAGCATCATCTGGAAGCGCCGCTGCGCGTCCTGCGGCGGAAGCTCAACGACCGGCGGTAGCTCTCCGATGAGAAGCTTCAGTTCAGGAACGATATCCACCATCAGCCCTGCGTTAGGTCCCAGGGTCTCCCGCAAGGCGTCGCGCCATGGCGCAAGGTCGGCGTCGCTCATACCGAGCAGTGGACGGATCAGGCTCTGAAGCGCCTGTGCCAGCGTCGCGTAGGGGATATCGCGTTTGAGCTGGTCGAATTTGCCGGATGCGAACAGGCCACGCGGTGGCACCAGCACCGGCTGCAGCTCGTTGACAAGCGATGATTTACCGATGCCGGAATAGCCCGAGACCAGGAGCAGTTCCGGGGCGCCACCCTTGACGACGCGATCGAAGGAGGCGAGCAAAGTCTCAACCTCGCGCCGCCGCCCGTAGAGTTTCTCGGGGATCAGCAGCCGGTCGGGCGTGTCGTGTTCGCCCAGCGCAAAGGCGTCGATCCGACCCTGCGCCTCCCATTCGATCAGGCAGCTGCGAAGGTCGCTTTCGAGGCCGGCCGCGGTTTGATAGCGGTCTTCGGCCCTCTTCGCGAGCAGCTTCATGACGATCGCCGAGACGGCGCCAGGGATTTCCTTCAGCCGCTCGGCAGGCGGCATCGGCCGCCTGGCGAGATGGCAGTGCACCCATTCCATGGGGTCGGCGGCGGCAAACGGCAAGACACCGGCGAGCATTTGGTAGAAAGCGACGCCGAGCGCATAGAGGTCGCTGCGGGCATCGATGGACCGATTCATCCGTCCGGTCTGCTCGGGCGCCATGTAGGCGAGCGTGCCGGCGATCACCTCGGGAGGGTGAGGCGACTGGCGTTCGCGCGAAAAGCGCGACGCAATGCCGAACCCGGTCAGCCTCACCTCGCCGGTTGTCTCATCTAACAGGATATTGGCAGGCTTGATGTCCTTGTGAATGAGGCCGCGCTGATGAAGCTTACCCAGGACCAAAGCAATAGCGCTGCCGAGGCGCAAGAACCGCCCGATATCCATGGGCACGCCGAGCAACCGTTCGAGCGGCTCGCCGCCCGCATCCTCGAGCACCAGCATGGTTCGATTGGCTTCGCGCACGAGCTCCAATGGCCGCACTGCCCACGTGCCATCCAGTTCGTCTTTCAGCTCATATTCGTGGCCGAAATGATCGAGAGTCGAACGAGATGGATGGTCGGCGGCAGGAACAACGAGCAACACGGCGCGCCGCTTGCCCTCATCGTCCAGTCGCCAGCCCCGGTGAAACACGCGTTCGCTGTCTTTCCACAAGACCCGGGAGTCACCGTCCGAGTTCGCGACGTTCAGCGACTGCGGTACCATCTGTCAGACTCCGGCGTCGGCCAGGTTGCATGCGCAGGGCCCTCTCCGCCCTGCAGAAAATCGTATCCCAATGGCTGAGAAATGCCAGCCGTCCATTGATCTTGCCTCATCCGGCACACGCGGATCGCCTTCTCTTTCGCAGCAATTCGGAGCAATTTGCGATGCTTAATTCGCGATGGCCGCCCCTGTGCGTCAAATATAGCCAACATCGGCAGGCTGCGAGAAGGCAACTGCGACACCGATCTGAAACCGTCACCGAGAAGAAACCGAAAACGAGGTGATCCTATGAGCATCATGCTGGCTGGGACCCGGCCTGACGAGGCCACTGCCGTTGTCGAGGTCCCCCACCGAGAGCGAAAGTGCGTCGTCATTATCGGAGGCGGCTTTGCCGGTATCGCTGCGACGCGCGCGCTGCGCTACGCTGATGTCGATGTCGTCCTGATCGACCGCCGTAATCATCACATCTTTCAGCCGCTGCTCTACCAGGTGGCGACGGCTGTCCTCTCTCCCGCCGAGATCGCCGCGCCAATCCGGCAGCTAGAGGTGAAGCAGAACAATCTCAGCGTGCTGATGGCGGAGGTCACCGGCGTCGACGTTGCTTCCCGCACGATCGACGCCTCCTCCCCAGGCCTGGGCGTCCGCAAGATCGGCTACGACTATCTGGTAGTCGCGACCGGCATGCGTTCGAGCTACTTCGGGCGCGACGAGTTCGCGCGGCATGCGCCGGGCCTCAAGAACCTGAACGACGCCGAGATCATCCGAGCCAAGATCCTGGGCGCGTTCGAATTGGCCGCCGCGAACGAAGACGAAAGCGAACGCGCGCGGCAGATGACATTCGTGCTGGTCGGCGCAGGTCCCACAGGCATGGAACTCGCGGCTTCCCTGGCGCAAATGGTGAACGTTGCGCTCACGGGCACTTTTCGCCGCATCGATCCGGCAAAGGCCAGCATCATTCTGCTCGACGCAGGCAAGCGAGTTCTGCCGACCTTTGCCGAGTCGCTGTCCCGCAGGGTGACCCGACGGCTCACGAAGCTCGGCGTGAAGGTCTTGACCGGAGTGAAGGTCGAGACCGTCGACGCGGAGGGCGTGGTCGCCGGCGAAAGCGAGATCCCCAGCGCCACCGTGCTGTGGACCGCGGGGGTTGCGGCATCGCCCATTCCAAAGATGCTTGGCACCAAGACAGACCGCGCGGGGCGCGCGCTCGTCGGTCCCTTTCTGAAGGTTGTTGACGCACCCGACGTGTTTGTCGTTGGCGACGCGGCGTCGGTCATGCAAAACGAACACCCGGTGCCCGGCGTCGCGCAGGCCGCGATCCAGGAAGGGCGCTATGTCGGCCGGCTGATCGCGAAAGAGCTCAAGGGGCGAAAGGTGAAGCGTCCGTTTCGCTATTTCAACAACGGCAACATGGCCGTCGGTCGGCAAGAATTACGCCAGCGGGGCTGGCTGCGCACAAGCGGTTTCCTGACCTGGCTGGTGTGGGCGTTCATTCACATCATCTCCCTGCCGCAGCTGCAGAACCGCCTGCGCGTGCAGCGCCAGTGGCTCTGGTCGTATTTCACCGGCCACCGCAGCTCGCGATTGATACCTGAACCTCCCAGGATCGGATGATTGAGCACGCTCGCGCCACGAACGAGACGTATTAAACGGAGAGACCAAAATGCGTACCTTCACTTTTGCAGTGGCCGCCATTGTCGCTGCTTCATGGGCTACTAATCAGGCTGCGGCCACCGACCGAGTTCCCGCCTTCGATATTGTCCGAAACTGCAGTGCGGAGGTGGCAGCCGCCGGCATCGAAAAGGTTGCAGGCTGCACGAAAGACGAAACAGATGCCAAGAATGAGCTGGACAAACGCTGGCCTGAATTTGGTGCGTCAAGCAAGCACGTCTGCGTCGGGGAGAGCATCATTGGAGTCGGGCAAAGCTATGTAGAGCTTTTGACCTGCCTCGAAATGTCCAGTCGCGAGTTCTTAGCTGGCAGACATTAAATTCAATGAGCGACGCCGTGCAAGCGCTCTTTTGCTCGCCTTCATGCGACCACCGTACGCGAGCATGGTTATTGTTCGTTCTCCTTTCGAAGAATTCGTCGGGGTTCGGGATTCTTCATTCACGCTCTTAGCTCCAGTCAGTTAGCCATCAGAGACGCTGCAAGATCCTTGCGACGGCGAAATAGTGGATTTCACCAAGACAACCTCTGAGAACTCGATCATGGCTGAGACAATCCGGCCTGGGCACGCGACGGGATAAGCGCAGCGGCGTCACGGACGGCCTCACGATTTCTCATTCATTGCGACTGAAGGTGTGCCCGCCGCCAGAGCGGTGTCCAGGAAGATCGGCTCAAACAAAGCATCGTCGCTTTGCGCCAAAAGTCCAAGCGTTAGGCCTACCTCCAGACCAAGCTGGCGTAGCTGCTCATGCCTGCGATGTCACTCTAACTCGTGCCATCTGTAGCTTGTCACCGTAGCTACTCGCGCGCGCTCTCGACGAGCCGTCCAAATTGTTACGGAACTCAACATCTTGGTACTTCCGGTGAGTACGAGCCCCGTGCTTCAGCGATCGCGGACATCAGTCGCCATATTTCCCGCTCCCGTGGAAGTGCGCTAACAATGTTTGACCGTTCCATGCGCTGTTGTGCGCCAGAACACTCTGTTGGCGGAAGTGAAGTGGAGTGCTGACTTCGGCCGGATTAAACTCGACCACAACATTGGCAGCCGCTGAATATGAATAGAAACGAAAACTGCACCACCAAAACTACGCCAGGCTGCGCGATTGCATCCGGCCGCGCTACTCCCACTCAATCATTTTGGACGATATTTCATCGTTGATTTGCAAGCACAAATCTTCATGCCTGACGGACAAATCCCGACGGTATACCCGCCCCAATTTTTTGGTCTTGAATTCACAGAAAAATTCGTACCCCTTGAAATATTGGCAATTCCGCTACCTATCGGAGTCAATCGACCGAATAGCGCTGCGTGCGTAGCCGGGATGGCTACTCCTCGCACTGGCACGGCGTGGCTTGAAATACCGTCAAAGATCAGGAAAGCGCTAGTTCGGTCGTTCAGTGGTCCCTCGCAGGCTCATCCCTCCGCTGCGCGCCAGCAAGGCCGCTGCGCTTGTGGGTGAGGCGAGCGACGGCGGCTCCGAGGGGATGGCTCAACCACATCCATGATCATTTTGCTGAACTTGACGCACAGAACTTTTTATCTGTTTTCGCGATCGGCTGGGACTTCAGGTGCCCCAGCCAGACTCGGCAAACCAATCAACCGCTGGATCCCGAACGGGCATTTCGCCGTGGAAACTGAACGGGGATTGTGCGGCGCCAGAGGTTGCCAAAAATTGCAGCTGCTAAAATAAGAACAGGATTGCGCGAAGCCTCAAAATTTCAACTGAGGCACGGGCCCCGAGTAGGAGCAAGGGGTCCAGCTCTGCGCCTTCAAAGTCCTCGCCATCGAAGGTCCGACCCACCGCCGCATCTGCGCATGGCGGAACCTTCCCTAACTGCAACGGGAGCCGGTCGGCAGCTCGCTAGACAGCCTTTGTGAGTGCACCATCGATGATGAGGTTGGTGCCGGAGATGCGAGATGCTGCCGTGCTCGCAAGAAACACCACGCCGGAAGCGACTTCTTGCGGCGTGCCCATACGCCCGGTTGGATTGAGCGACATTGCAGTCTTGTAGAGATCAGGCATGCCGCGCTCGATATTCTGCCAAATGCCCCCTTCGAAGTAGGTGTTGCCTGGCGACACTGCGTTAACGCGGATTCCCTTGGCGATCAGCTGATTGCTGAGGCCCTTGGCATAGTGGATCAGGGCCGCCTTGAAGGCGCCGTACGACCCGGCGGCGAAATCGACCTCGAAGCCCGACACGCTCGAGACGATGATGATCGACGCGGATTTCGACTTTTCCAGATAGGACAGCGCGGCCGCGACCGAATTGACGGTGTGCATCATGTCGGTGCGGAACGATTTCTCCCAGGTCTCCGGCGTGTCGCCGACCGCCAGCGCGCTCACATTGCAGACGATAGTATCGATGCCGCCGAGTTCGGCGGCGGCCCCATCGATCCAGCCCTTCAACGCGACCGGATCGGCGACATCGACCGCCGTGCCCCACGATTTGACGCCCTTCGCCGAGAGGCTCTTCACGACGTTGCCAACCTCGTCGGCATTGCGGGCGCAGATCGCGACGTTGGCGCCCTCGGCCGCAAATAGCTCGGCGATCGCAAGCCCAATGCCCTTGCTGCCGCCGGTTACGAGCGCGCTCTTTCCTTTCAATCCGAGATCCATGGTCGCCTCCATTGCTGGTGCGGCGGCCTGCTCGCATGCCGGCAGGCCGCCCCGGTGCGGTTACATCTTCTTCCAGTCTCCGGCGCTTTCGAACGCGGCGGCGGCGCGATAGATCGTCGGCTCGTCAAAATATTTGCCGATCAACATCAGACCGATCGGCAGACCGTTGCTCATGCCGCAGGGAATGCTCATCGCCGGATGTCCGCTGGCGTTGAACGGCGCAGTATTGGGAACCATTTCGAACGCGCGCTGGATGTAGAGCTCGCGGGGCGCGTCTGCGGGCGGTAGCGGCGTCGCCTTCATCGGCAGGGTCGGCATCAGCAGCAGATCGTATTTGGCCAGCGCCTCGTCATAGGCTGCGCGCAGCTTGCGGTTCAAATTCTGCGCCTTAGCGTAGAAATGGCCGCGATAGTGCTTGGTGAAATATTGCCCGAGCAGCATCGTGATCTTGAGGCTGTCGGACAATTCGTCGGCGCGATGCTTCCAGGCGGAGTGGGCGTCCAGCAACGTAGTGTTGTAGAGACCACGCCAGTTCGTCCCCATGCCGTTGCCCTTCATCATGAACTCGGTGGCGCCTTCGGCGGCGATCGGCAGCCAGATCGCCGGCGCAGCGAGGTGCATCGGGATCGAGATTTCCTCGACGGTGGCGCCGAGCTTTCGGAACAAGTCGGCGCCCGCCTTGACCTTGGCGTCGACGTCTGGCTCCGAACTTGGATGCCCAAATCCTTCCCTCACGATGCCGATACGCAGTCCCCTGACGCCGCCTTCAATCTCGTCGTTGTACTTTCCGACCTTGAGAGCGCCCTGCCTCGGATCAAGTCCATCGGGCCCTGCCAGCACCTCCAGCAGCACCGCGTTGTCGCGTACGTTGGCCGTCATCGGGCCGGTGTGGTCGATCGTGAGCTCGATCGGCATCACGCCCGTATAGGGCACGAGGCCATAGGTCGCCTTCATGCCGTAAATGCCGCTGAAGGCGGCCGGAATGCGGATCGAGCCGCCCTGATCGCCGCCGATCGCCATATCGGCCTCACCGGTCGCCACCACCACCGCGCTGCCTGAGGACGAACCGCCGGCGGAGTATCCCATCTTGTGCGGATTGTGCACAGGACCAGCTGCACAGGTGTGGCTGCCGCCGGAGAAGCAGAAATATTCGCAGTGCACCTTGCCAACGATGGTGCCGCCGGCGTCGAGCATGCGGGTGACGATGGTGGCATCCGTATCGGGGATATAGCCCTCCAGCGTCGATGCGCCGTTCATCATCGGGACGCCGGCGAGCGAGATGTTGTCCTTGAGCGCGATCTTCTTGCCGGCGAGCTTACCATTCGGGGCGCCTTTGATTTCGGTCTTGACGTACCAGGCGTTGAACTTGTTCTCCTCGCCCTCGGGGCGATAGCCGGGCGTGCGCGGATATTTCACCGCCGGAACATAGTCCGGCATGGCATCGACCGCATCGTAGGCGGCGTAGTTCGCCTGCATCAGCGCGTCGTAGGATTTGAGCTCTGCATCACCCATATGCATGCCGAGGTCCTCGGCGACGCTGCGCAGCTGATCGAGTGTGGGTCTCCTGACTACCATGGCTTGGGTCTCCCTCTGATCATGCCCGCGTGCGGCGGGCCTACGTTGCGATACCGACAAATTCTCCGACGAGGCTTGCGTCGCCGAGCTCGCCTGGTGACACTTCCCGGGTAATCGCGCCTTTCTGGATAATCAGGATCCGCTGCGACAGCGAAGCAATGAAGTCCAGATTCTGCTCGACCAGGATCATGGTGAGCCCGCTCCTGGCTCGCAGCCGTTGCAGGGTATGGACGATCTCGTCGATGATCGAGGGCTGAATGCCTTCCGTAGGCTCGTCGAGCAGGATCAGCCGCGGGTCGCCGCAAAGGCAGCGCGCGATCGTCAGCAATTGCTGCTCGCCGCCCGACAGCGCTCCGCCGGGGCGATCGAGCAACGCCTTCAGGCGGGGAAACTCCTCCAGCACGGTCGCGATGATGTCGTCTTCCACGCCGTCCTGCGTGCTGCAGCCCATGCGCAGATTCTCGTAGACTGTAAGCCCGGGGAAGATCTCGCGGCCCTGCGGCACGTAGCCGAGGCCGAGCCGCGCACGCCGGTAGGGTTCGATCGACGTGACGTCGTCACGGCCGAACATCACACGACCGCTGGTCGCCGGCAAAAATCCCATCAGCGCCTTCAAGAGCGTGGTCTTGCCCATGCCATTGTGGCCCAGAATGCCGATGAATTCGCCCTCATTGACGGAGAAGCTCACCCCGTTGAGAATCGGAATCCGGCCGTACCCCGTTCGCAGTCCCTGTACATCGAGCATCATGCGGCTGCCTGTTTGCCTAGATAGATGTCGCGCACCTGCGGATTGCGCATGATGTTTTCAACGGTGTCCTCGACCAAGACGCTGCCCTGGTTAAAGACCGTGACCTGCTCGGCGATCATGCGGATGAACTGCATGTCGTGCTCGACGACGATCAACGCCTTGGTAC
>NZ_JBANBJ010000133.1:0-10341 GCF_059803515.1 Bradyrhizobium sp. UFLA05-125
AACGATCGAAAAAACGCACTGTTAGGTAATGACCCGGGTCCCCCTGGATAATGGGAACGATCGCCCGTGCTCGACCCCAATCATGTTTTAGTTGTTTGTCCGGATTGTCGGGCTTGGCCGATGGCTGCGAACTTCATCGGATCCAGGCGGACCGGCCATCACGAAATTGATTTCCGGTGCCCGCGGTGCGGCCACGGAGAAGCATGGACGATTGGCAGCAAAGGCGCGGTTAGAACGACCGCGAAGCGACGACGCCGAGGGTTTGCAGCTTCAATCGACGAGTGATCGGCGTTTCCCGGGCGCCTGTCAGGCTTGCCTCTTTTTGGTGCCGTTCCAAGGTTTTCCGTCCGTTCAAAAAGGGGCGGCGGCAGGCACGGAGAGACCGGAGATGATGACGGCTGCTGCTGCAACGCGGTCTATATCGTCCGGATCGATAGCGGGGCCGGCCAGATTGATGAACGATTGATCTTAAGGCCTCTGCAATTTCAGTCCGAATCGTTGTCAGGCTTTGGCGGTCTCAACAGTCTCGCTGAGCTTGGTTTCAGCGTCGTAAATCCTAACTTGAAGCCGAGGAGACTGCGTCTTCAGCCGTGTGCCTGCTTCCAGGGCACTGACTTTTGTCTCGAAGCTGGCCTTGATGGGACCGTCGACCACTAAGGCATAGCCGGTCCGCAGGAGCTCAACCGATGCCTTGGTGGCGCGGACAGACGCTGAGCCCGCCATCCTGCGCCTCTCGCGCATGGGAAAACTCCACTTGTCGGGGATGAGCTGATCAACTGCCCGCGGGCTCCAACGTTCCCTCGTGCCATCACATGGGCTAGTCGGCCAGTTCGGACATTTTCAACTTTGGGGACGATCTAGGCAGGGGCGAGCGCTATTGAGCGACGCGCCGCCCTTGCTCCGTCAACTCGTACCTCTGTCCATTCTTCAGAATGAAGCCGTCTTTGACGACTTGATCTGCCAAAGCTCGGCTGCATACAGGCCTGCTGCTTCCCGGATGATATAGGCTGCCGTTGCGCTCGTGCAGATAACCGTAGAGCAAGGCTTGTTGCGGCAGCCTTTGGATCACTCGCGAAATGGCGGTCATTGCTTCAGAAGCCTGACATAGGTCCCGCTTTCGTGGAGCTCGAACCAGCCGCGCTCGACCGCGCGCTTGATGCCGGCGCCGAATTCAGGGCCGGTGCCATGGTGCTGGTACAGGAAGGGCGCGTTGATCTTCTCGATATGGATTCGGCCGTCCTGGACGGCTTCGATGCCTGCGGCGAGTTCAACGAGCTTGCAAGCGGCGGTTTCCGGGTTGGCGAAGGGACGTTCGGCGGTGAGCTTCATGAGCCAGCCCTAGCGCGATTCGGGCTTGGGAAGCTGCTCCCCGAGGATTGCACCACGAGATCTTAGGTAGTGGTTTTGGCGAATTAGGATTCTCAAGTGTTAATGTTTTGATTCTGCGAGAAGGAGTAGAAGTGCTTTGCCTCCGCGGGGCTAGCGCCCCTCTAGCCTTGGCTCCGGGAGGGCAGGCGGCCCTACCGAGCTCCCCAGCAAAGTGGGATCGTCATTATCGATTCCTCGTGGTTCGGAACGGCGGCCAGCTGCGCAATCATGGGCCTTCAGACATTCAGGGACGACCACCACTCCAGACAACGAGATGTGTTTGTCGTGCGGAAGGTCGACCGCACCAAGCCCGATGTACCCGAGGTGTGGATGTATAAGACCAGGGCGGATGCAGAGGCCAAGATCGAAGCCCTCACCATCGAGGTGTCTGGTGAGGGCGTCATCGAACTCTACCACCTCGGGATCGAGCAAACGGATCACTAATGGCCTAGTTCTGCGCCACCCTGAGCAGCGATTCTCTGGTTTGTGGGAGTTCGCAGTTGTCCGCTTTCGTGCGGAACTCCTCCGCTCTCATTCGCCAGTACTTCGGCTTGCGCATCCCCCGGCGCGCGAGGCTGGCTGGAGGCACACCGGAGACCCGCGCACCGCCGCGCGCAAAGCCACTGTATCCCGGCGCCGAACTCCGCGCCGCTGCACTGCAGCGTGTAGAGGAATGGCGCGTTGATCTTCTCGATGTGGATGCGGCCGTCCTGGACGGGATCGTGCCGGCGGCGATCTCGACGAGCTTGCGGGCGGCGGTTTCCGGGTTGGCGAAGAGACGTTCGGCGGTGAGCTTCATCGGTGCCCCATAGCTGCGACCGCCGGCTTATTCCAGTTGAAGTCCGGACGGACATCCGCGCCGCGCTTACCGCACTTCCGGCAAACAAAGCGAGGCTCGATATCCGATAGCCTCAAGTCGTCAGCCCAGCGGTCGGCGCTCAGCGTCACCAAATGGCTGCAACGATAGTCGGCGAAGTAGATCAGGACACCGCGCACGCCCATGGCGCGCATTTCGCCGAAGGTGATTTTACCGGGCGATCGGACATCGCCCATCGTTCCGCCGATCGCGGTCAGAGTGAAGTAGCGACGGCTGTTTGCTGGCGCTGGCGAATTCACTGACGTGTTGTCGTCGCGCGCAAAAAAAATCACAGCGCGGATGAACCTACGATATTGCGGGAAGGTTCGCGTTGTGCGTTAAATGAACACGTTGCGGACTTGCTTGCTCGCGCAGGCAACGCGACCACTCTTCCAAATCCAAATGTCCTAACAAAGTCACCCCTTGAGGGAGGGAATACCTATGGCACCAGACGAATCCGATCAGACCACCCCGAGCGTGGAGCCAACCGCCGAGCCGACGCCTAGCCCGGCCATCGAGGTCGCGCCCGAGCAGGAGCCCGCCGTCTCTGCGGAGCCGGTCGAGGCCCCGGCCGTGACCGAGCCCGAGCAGGAGCCCGTCATCTCTGCGGAGCCGGTCGAGGCCCCAGCCGAGCCCGTGGGCGAGCCGCTGGCCGAGGGCGAGCAGCCCGCGTAACTGATTGCGAGGAAATTTGCGAACTCACCGGGCTCGGCTGCACGTTTTGTCCGGCGGCTGAGCCCGCTTTGATGCAACAGTTCGATTTTCGATGGGCGGCGCGACCGGCCTGCGTTGCGATTTGATTGAGCTTTCCCCGCGGCCAGCAAAGCAACTGTTCGAACAATGCTCGTTTGCGGACAGTTGGGCCGCCAGCGTGACGACTGCGTTTTTGGTGATGCCGAGGTCGGCGGGAGTAGCAGCCTGCGACTTCAAAACCGGATTGCGTTGCCCTTACCGGCGTCTCTGCCATCTCCTGCAACAGTTGGCCGCCGCGCCATTCGGCCTGCTCGCGGATAGAACCGAGCGGTCAGCGATAGCCCGACCGGCTTCCGGTCCCAGTTGAAGTCCGGCCGCACGTCCGCGCCGCGCCTGCCGCAGGCCGCGCAGACAACGCGGGGTTCGATATCAGAGAGTCGCATCTCGTCGGGCCAGCGATCGGCATTCAGGGCCACAATTGTGGCTGCAACGATAGTCCGGTAGACCACGACGCCGTGCACGCCCATCTCGCGCATCTCGCGGAAGGTGATCTTGACCGGCCGGTGACCGGGCGCCAGGAGATCGGCCAAGAAGCCCAGGAAGGCCTCGGCCGGCCAAAAGGAGATGCTGATGCCGATCGCCGGCAAGAAGCCGGGCAAGCAGGCAGCCGCGAAGAAGCCGACGGCCAGGGTTGCAGCGCGAGTCGGCCTGATCCCTAGGTGTCATCCGGACGGCATGGAACGAACGGCATCGCGGGACGTCGATTCCTTGCCCCGACATAAAGCCGGGGGAAAACACCCACTAGGTTGGCGGTCCTGATGCGCCGCTTAGCGCAAGGACCGATGAGCCCGGAGGAGGGAGCAATGAGCAATCGCATAGCGGAGCGGAAGTCGCCGACCGCAGCCGAACGAGAAGCTCGAAAGGTCTTTAGAGATGCGGACGCCAAGGTGCCAGTGTCCGAGTATGAGCGCGCCCAACAGGCATTCCATTCAAACCGGGAACGGTTGAAGGCGGAACGGCTGGCTCGCGAGGCGGCGGCGAAGCAGAAGCCCAAGCCCTGATCGGCGCAGATCCGAGGCGCTGGATGGCTTGGCGCAGTCCGGGCCAAGAAAGTCCGGAAGTGACGGCCGGGCTCAAGGAGATGCTGATGCCGATAGCAAGACGCCGGAAGCGGCCCCGAAGAACCGGCTGCGATCGCGGCAGAAGTAACTGAGACCGCCTCGGCGGAGGCGCTCTGGAAAGGAGGACTGCATTTGCGGTCGCGCCGATCTCAACTTCCGTCAACGGGCGTGGCGCTTAAAAGGTCCTACACGGCACCAGCGTCGCCCCGCCCGTTAGTCTCGAAACAGGACGCTGCCGGGCTCGAAATGCCAGTCCCCCCGGCAGCGCCTTGTCTCAAACTGAGCTCTGAAATCCCAGTTGCTTTTGACATAGCAATGCTCATGCCACGGGCTTGTGACAGGGACGTCAGGCCGGCCGGTTCACGCTGGCGGGCCCTTTGTTTCGCCAGATTTCTAACCCCATCCTTTCACGTTTCGAATTAATGGGAGAATCGACGTGGCTACAGGCATTGTTAAGTGGTTTAACGCGACCAAAGGATTTGGCTTCATCCAGCCCGATGACGGCGGCCAGGATGTTTTCGTACATATCAGCGCAGTAGAGCGAGCCGGTCTCTCGGGGCTGGCTGAGGGGCAGAAGGTCTCTTATGAGATCCAGGTCGATCGGAAGCGCGGCAAGAGCAGCGCGGAAAATCTGCGCGTCTGACACGCGCTCCGAAAGAGGCCGCCAACTGAGGCGGCCTGAAAACAAAGGTGGGCCCGGTATGCCTAGGAGGCCGAGCCCGTAACCTCAGCGACGGCTGCACCGTCGTTCGGCTATGAGTCAACTAAGTGGCAAGGCAAGCATTGGTTCCTGTTTGGTCCGGCTTGTTGGCTGCATGTGATCACCTCGGTCATGGGCATTCGAACGGGGTAATCTGTCCTTGTAATTGATTGAGGTCAGAACCTTACCCATCCTTGGTAGCCTCTAACGCCTGCCGCAGCGTGATGAGGCGAGCCATGCACGTTCCAACGTTAGGTGATGTGTTTCTTGTGTCCGCGATCACAGGCCTGGCCCTCCTGATCGAGATCGGCATTTTCGTCGTTTTTGGCCTGATCTGAGCTCCGAAATCAAACCGGCTTGTTGGGCCGCAGTCTGTTCATCGGGTGATCACTAGGGGCGGTGACCGGGCGGACAAGCGATCTGCATGTTTGACATTTGGAGCGGCCGCTTGCTTCAGCGCTGCGTCGAGGGCCACCGAGTGGCCGCAACGATAGTCGGCGCAATAGACCCGGACGCCGCGCACGCCCATCTCGCCGAAGGTGATCTTGATCGGGCGGTGACTGGGCGGCGTGCGGTTCTCACGGCGGGCAGGCTTGCGCATGCCGCCATCAAAGCGGCTCCGGCGCCGGCTGGCAAAAAATCAATCGGTTGGGCTTCGGAATGCAGGAGACCTACCGCGCGTCGTGGGTGTGGACGACTCCTGAACGGAGCAGTCGGATGAATGGAGCAGTCGGATAAAGAGCACCTCAGCTGAAATTTTTTTCCATGAAATCGCTTGTCCATTCCAACATATTTTTCACATCAGACTCACCGAACGCATCCCATTTCCCATGCGCGGCTGAATTTCTGATGTCGGCCAAGGCCGTTATCTTTTTTGAGTTAAGAGGTTATAAGCTCCCGCCTTTGCGAGTGCGGCATTCATTGTATCAAGCTTCGGCTTGTCCGGGAGAGTGAGGCCCTTCTTGAGGCAGAGCTTCCTCAAGCCGTCTTCCAGAACGGCCCCGATTACCACCGCGGCCGGCGCAAAATAGTGAGCGCTGAGTAGGCCTGAGCCTGCTCCAAAAAACTATCGAACACCTCCGCAGCAATTAGTGCCTTAATGCTGAAAAGGGCATCGGCGCGAATGTCATCCCGGGCTGATTGAAGAACCCCCAACGCCTGCTGGGTGTTTGGAAATTTCGGATAATCAGTAAACTGCCTTTTCAACGCATCGTAGTGCTCGCTGTCCGCCCCTAATGTTCGCGAAATTAGACCTAAGGAACTCGTCAACCATTGATTGGCGAGTTGCACATTCACAAAATCCGAAGTGATATGCCCAGGCATAGGGGCCTTGCGGGTGCTGATTACCCTGTTCCCGAGTTCGATCATTTCATCGAAACGGTGCAGTAAGCGTTCGTCAACCAACGACATTCTCCCAATTCTTAGGGGCTCAGAACCTGGCCGCGCCCGAGGGCGACTCGCGCTACCCTCGCGAATTGCTACTCTCGCTTCTGATTGGACGCGCTGATCAGCGCTGAGAGGACAATGATTCCAGAACACCGGTAATTGCTCCAGCGTTGGGGCCTCCGAAGATACCCAATGCCGTCAGACAAATGAACCAAACGGCTACGACAGCCGCTGGCCCAGTGGCCTTTAGATTTATCGCAAGATTTCGAAGAAAATCCATCAGGTTAGTCCCCCGGACGGCCGCACTCTTTCGCAACCCCAGGGCGCACGCAAGGTGATTTCCCCACCCGGGGGCCTCAAATGACGAGTCACGGAATTCGCACGCCGTGATGCTTCGACCTCACCAGCCCGCTGCCGTCCCCAATGTCGGCGGGCTTCTCTATTGCGGCTCCCTTAGGCGGCCAGTTTAATGGTCTCTTTCATTGGGAGGATCGCAATGCAAAAAATAATCACGGTAGTCGCAATGACTGCCGCTCTCTCACTTGTAGCATGTGGCAGAGAGCCTGGACCAAAAGGTGATCCAGGACCACAAGGTCCGGCCGGCCCGCAGGGTGCTCAAGGGATTCAGGGTGTGCCAGGTCCACAGGGTCCAGCCGGAGCGCAAGGACCACAAGGGCCGAAAGGCGACAAGGGAGACAAGGGCGATCCAGCATCGCTTAATATCCGAGCGGTCCAAGCCGACGGTGCCGTCAATTGCGATAGCAGCGAAACGCTTGTGTCGGTGTTCTGTCCTGGTGGCGGCAGTGCGGATGGCGGGAAGTGCGGCACTTCACCGACAATTGGTCTTTGCCTGAAAAAGTGAAACTCGAGCAGGCCCGCCGGTTCACGCTGGCAGGCCTTCGACTGGGTGAGGCTCGCTGTCCTGTTCTGAACGAAACCTCCGGGAAGGGCGTTAAGAATTATCACCGCGCGGCCTCTGGCATTTATCGGTGATGAGAGCGCCTGCGCGCCCGCCTCCTCGAACGGAATGGAGAAGCGCAAATGAAGCGTCTCCGTTTCACTCACGAACGCCTCGCCACCGAGGCAAAACAGCTTCGCGAGAAGGCCAAGTCGCTTCCCCCCGGTGTCGATCGGGAGGCTCTGCTTCGCAAAGCCAGGTTAGACGAAATGGTCGCCCATATCGACAAGTGGCTTAGTTCGCGAGGTCTAAGACCGCCGACATGAAACCGGGAATGCGAACGTTGGGCCTTATGGATGACAAAGAGCTGGAAGCCCGTAGTGAACAAGTGCTCGTCGTGGTGAGCCTCAGTACGGCAACGCTGATTGCGTGCTTCACCCTTCTGCTTTCTCAACTGTAAGGCCGCCTCAGTTGCCGCCGCTCCGTTGATCACCGAGCTATGAAGCGAAGATCATTTTGTCTCCGCCCCTACTGACGGATCGCACATCGAACCGGACAGGCTTCTTCCAGATCGCAATCCTTTTAGCTTCCTCGATCGCATCACCCTCGTTGAGCGCCTTGATCGGCAAGGAATCGCACGCGAGACCGCCGGGCTTCGTGACGTCGGGGAAATAACAATCCATCATGAAATGAGACATGGGGAAGCTCGCTAACCGTGCTCGCTGATCAGTTGCATGATCGCACGATTCGGGCGGCCTGCCGCGAGACGTGCATGACAGCATCCGGCCGTGCTTCACTTCATGGATCCAATCCGCCCCGTCGGGGACCTGCCTGCCGGCGGTCGCCAAGCAGAGCTCGTGCGCCATACAAAATGTAGTCGCCCGCTCCGTTATTTGCGAATCCGGCTCGCAAATGATGGTGCGGGAACTTTCGGCAATGGGGCGGCTGCAGGCCAGAGGCCGCGGCGGATCTCTCCAGTACGGGCCGAAGCGGTCCGGAAACACGATTAGGGACCCGACGACATCAACTTGAAGCCGGCGAATGATTGCCTGCATCTCAAGGGATGGAGACACACCCATGACCCGCTATCTGAACGCCCGCTCTCTCGCCTTGACCGCCGCGCTGCTCGTGGCCGCGCTCGCGTTTGTCCCGCACCCGGTCAGCTCCGATCTGGGCGCCGGTTGGAATTGCAGGCAGAACGTTCTCATGACGAGCTGCCGACTGGCTCAGCAATGACCGATCAGCACAGGCCTCAGCTGCAGGGTTAGAGAGGCCGGGCGAATTTCATTGCTCCAGCTTCTCGGTCTCGGTTCGCGCGAGCCAAAGCGCTGACGTCGGCACCTCGCAAAATATCGATTCCTAGCGGCTCAGCACGGCCTCGAGCTACTGCGCGTCGTGGGTGTGGAAAAGGTGTGAGCTTCGGTCCCGCGCTCTCGGCCCGCCGGTTCACGCTCGCGGGCTTTAACTTAGCTGAATTACCTTTCCTGGCTTTCCGTCGAATATCAGGCCATGGAAGCGGTCGATGAAAAACGGGAAGCACCGGCGCCCGATCCTTCGCGCTCAGCAGAGGCCTTACGGATCATCGAAGAGTACGCCGACGATCTGCGGGAGATCATCAGGAAGCTCCGCCGGAAGATGAATTGAGGCGCCCGCACTGCCGTGTTGGATATCCGGTTGGCCTTGAGGTGGCGAATTAGATCGACGGTCATAGCTCACGCTCCATCGCTGGATGGCCGCGGTTCTTCACCTTGATCCAAAACTTTTGGCGTCCTCCGCGATACAGCCAATCGCGGTGCTTCGAGACGAGACCCTCAAGGCCCATGCGGCAAGCTGCCCGGAAGAGCTCCGGCCCGATCTCCCCGCGCTCGAAAGGCGCCACGGTGATGCCGTCGGGCCGGCGCGCCAATAGTCGCTCCAGGTTCGTCTTGCGCAAATGAAGCGGCAGATCCCGCAAATCGTCTCCAAACGGTCAGAGCCAGCGCGCCTGCGAAGCGGATGTGAAGACTTTGAGGAGGATCCAAGGCGTGAGCAGAAAAAAAAGGAGCATCGCGCTGCCTCGCTTTACCGGCCATGTTCATCACCCATACCTGAGTCGCGAGGTTAGAAGGGACGAGGCTAAAAAAGAGAGGCAAGTGGTGCCCGAAAGGCACAATTTTTCCGCAAGGCAGGGTCGCCCAGCTCGAACAATTCAAGGCCAAGGGATCATAGAAGCAATCGCTGGCTGCGCATGCAATGATCACCCGCAAGGACGAAACATCCGTTTTGCGAAGGGTGGCGAGCCGATCAGCGGCCTATGAGTGCTCGTCGACAACGCAAAGGCCGCTCGCACCACCAAGGCCGGTGTTGGTTCTCGAGCCTTCCTGATCAAGTTTTTGCTCGGGCTCAGCTAAGCGACATGCATCGGGGCGCTTCGGCGCGTCTATTCGTCGGTCCAGGAAATGCCGAGCTCCTGAGCGACTTCCTTCAAGCTCCGCCTGAAGCTCGCTTCGATCTTTGCGCCGCTCTCGGCTTCGTATCTCGCGAGTTCGCGATCATTGAGCGCCTGCGCAATGGCCTCAGCGTCCTCCTGCGAACCGAGAAAGCCGGATAGCCTTTCGACCTTGCCGTCGACAATGGCCGAGACCATCCAGCGGCCGTCCTTGGTCGGCACCGCTATGTGGAAGATCGGATACTCAACGCCGGTCGGTCCCTTGCTCATTGTTCTGCTCGTTCAAATAGCCGAAGCGCCCCTTTGCGCGAGTTCGGCAGGTTTCCGTGTGCGATTAGGCAGTCGGATTTGCCGCTTACCGCCCAATGAGCAGGACTATTGTTGCCAACGTAACAGTGACGGCGATAGCCGGTACAATGAGCCACAATATTTCGTGCTTCATAAACACCCACGTTTAGCTTCGGTCGGGAGGACAACTGCGGAGACTTGGTTAAGGCGGCTAAGTAGCTGCCCACCTCAGAAAGCTGTTTTGACAGCAACTTCTGCTCGGCACGTCGGCTGGGAAAAGGCTTACCCCCGAGGCGTTGCTGAAATTCTTCTTGGGGCGCTCAAAATGGTTTCAGGACTGCTGCTTCAAAGGGCCGCCCGGCTCTCATTCAATTCCAGGCCAAGGGATCATAGAGGCAATCGCTATCAGGCCGATGGCCGCTAACGACCAAGCCAACACATGAAATGTCCATGACGGCGGGGTCCGCATATCGCCCCCCTTCGAGATCTCCTGCTCCAGAACAGGAAGCGCTCTGTTTTGCCGGGCGTAAGCCTCCGGTGAGGGCCGCCTTCCGGGCGGCGAGCTTGGCTGCGATAGTTTGCTAATTGATTTGCCAGCAAATG
>NZ_JBANBJ010000134.1:0-10160 GCF_059803515.1 Bradyrhizobium sp. UFLA05-125
TATCTCGGCCGCGGCACCAGCTTCCCGCTCGCGCTCGAAGGTGCCCTGAAGCTGAAGGAGATCTCCTACATCCACGCCGAGGGCTACGCCGCCGGCGAGCTCAAGCACGGGCCGATCGCGCTGATCGACGAGACCGTGCCGGTCGTGGTGATCGCGCCCCACGATCGCGTGTTCGAGAAGACCGTTTCCAACATGCAGGAGGTCGCTGCCCGTGGCGGCAACATCATCCTGATGACGGATGCCAAGGGCGCAGCGGAGGCGACGGTGGATTCGCTCGTCACAATCGTCATGCCCGACATGGCGCCTGCGTTCACGCCAATGGTGTATGCCGTTCCCGTGCAACTTTTGGCCTACCACACGGCGGTCGTGATGGGCACTGACGTCGACCAGCCGCGCAATCTCGCCAAGTCGGTGACCGTCGAATAGGCAGGGATGGGCTCAGGACAAGAGCGGGTGCGGTCGCTTTGCACCTTCAAAAATCTGCTAGAAGACCCTAGCTAGAGTGCTGCGACCGACTTGGAACCCGAATGACCGCCCGTGACGACGCGTCCCCGCCTGTGCCTGCCGAAGACCTGCCGCCGGAGCCGCATACCGGCCTGATGGGCCGATTCCGCAATTATTTTCTGACCGGCCTCGTCGTTACGGGACCGATCGCGATCACCCTTTATCTGGTCTGGTGGTTCGTCACCTGGGTCGACGGGGTGGTGCGGCCGTTCGTGCCGCTGGCCTATCGGCCGGAAACTTATCTGCCGTACGGCGTTCCCGGTTGGGGACTGATTGTCGCATTTTTCACGCTGACGCTGGTCGGCTTCCTGGCAGCCAATTTGATCGGCCGGACCTTGGTCGATGTCGGCGAGACCTTCCTCGGCCGCATCCCGGCCGTGCGCGCCATCTACCGCGGCCTGAAGCAGGTGTTCGAGACGCTGTTCTCGGGCAAGGGGTCGAGCTTTCGGAAAGTCGGGCTGGTCGAGTTTCCCTCGCCGGGCATGTGGTCGATCGTGCTGATCTCGCAATCGCCGAGCGAGGACATCGCCCGCAGCCTCCCGGGACAGGAGGAGCATGTCTCGGTGTTCCTGCCGTGCTCGCCGAACCCGACAACCGGCTTCTTCTTCTATGTACCCAAGAGCAAAATCATCGAGGTTGAGCTGAGCGCGGAAGACGCTGCGACTCTGATCATGTCGGCGGGCGTGGTGCAGCCGGGATCGAGCCCCGATCCAAAGAAGATCGCCGCCCTTGCGGGTGTGGTGAACGCCGCCCGCATCGCCAATGCCGCGGCCGTCCACCCCGAGCCCGCCAAGGTGGAGTGAGCGTCCGTCATTCCACCGCGGGATGGCGGCCATTCGTTTTGCGGTTCCCTCACTCTGCTATCATTCGAGATGACGAAGCGCAGATCGCTTTCGCATTCGAACTGGAGTGAGCCATGTCCCCAACCATCGCGATCCTCGCACCCGGCGCCATGGGCAGCGCGGTCGCCCGTCGCCTGAGTGAAAACGGCGCGTGCGTGCTGACCTCGCTGAAGGGGCGCAGCGAGCAAACCGCAAAGCGCGCCGCAGAGGCGGGCATGATCGCCGCCGAGGATGCCGATATCGCCGGCTGCGATATCATCCTGTCGATCGTGCCTCCGGGCGAGGCCGTGGCGCTTGCCGAGCGGCTGGCCGCGGTGATCGTGAGGCGGGAGAAGAAGCCGCTGGTCGTCGACTGCAACGCCGTCAACGTCGATACCGTGCTGGGAATCGAGGAGATCATCGGTTCGGCGCAGGCGCCGTTCGTCGATGCCGGCATCATCGGCTTTCCGCCGCAGCCCGGCAGCAAGGGGCCGGCGTTCTACGTGTCCGGCGAGCGCGCAAAGGATCTGGCCGTGCTGAAACAGCTTGGTCTTGACCTGCGGATCGTGGAAGGCCCGGTCGGCGCAGCCTCCGCGCTGAAAATGTCCTACGCGGGTATCGCCAAGGGTCTCGCCGGCATCGGCTCGGCCATGGTGCTGGCGGCCACCAAGGCCGGCGCCGCCGATGCGCTGCGCGACGAACTCGCGCTCAGCCAACCCGCGATTTTGACACGGCTGTCCACCGCACTGCCCGACATGATCCCGAAGGCCTATCGCTGGGTCGCCGAGATGCGGGAGATCGCAGGTTTTCTGGGACCCGATCATCCTGCGAGCCAGGTCTACGAGGGTTTTGCGCGGTGGTTCGAGCATCTTGCTGAAGATGCGAAGGGCGAGGCGGCGGATGCGGCGCTGTTGAAAGCGTTTGCGGAGAAAAGCGCGAAAAAGGCCTAGTTGTCCGCAAAGAGCGGAGGCGCCCATACGATGACGTCCGCGCCGCGTCGGCTTTATTACCTGGCATGTAATTGAGCCAATTCGCGGCCCGACTACTCTCCTGATCATCCACCCGCCGGCAAGCATCCAATCAGGTTTGCTGGTGAGCGTGAGTCACTACATGAGGAGAGAGATATGCAAGTCATGTTTACGAGGAAAGAGCCGCCCCAGTGGCTCCTCGACATGTGGAAGGAGATCGACGACAAGACCTTCGGAAAGGGTTTCGACTGCTTTGCGGAGGATGCCGTCTGCAATCTTGGCGTGGCAGATTGGGAGGGGCGCGAGGCGATCCGCGCCAATCTGAAGGCGTTTATCGACACCGGGTTCACTGCGCTGCATCACGTCACCGAATATTGGGATGCCGGATTCCTGAAAGTGTTTCGCGGTGTCGTGGACATGACACCCGATGACCGGTCGGCGGCGACAGTGCATCCCACGATGACCCATTTCTTCTATATGGACGAGAAGGACGACACCAAGGTGCGTCGCTGGGTTGGTGCAGTAGGCCCGGTTGCCTTTGGTTGATCTCCTGGTTCAGTCCTGCACCAATGGCCTTTCGGTGCCTCGGGTGATCCGAGGCACCCCCGCTGTAGAGTGTTGACGCAGCTGCACATCGGAAAGTCGAATGAAGGAGCGGTCGACATGAAAGCGACGGCCAGCGACATCAAGACAACCGCGGCCACTTCGGCAGGTGCTCTCCTGCGTCATTGGCGGGATATTCGCGGCAAGACGCAGCTCGATCTGTCGTTCGATGCCGGTGTCTCGCAGAAGCACATCAGCTTTGTGGAGAGTGGCCGCAGCACCCCGAGCCGCCAAATGCTGCTCGATCTTGCCCAGGCCCTCGATGTCCCGCTGCGCGAAAGAAATGAGCTGCTGCTGGCCGCCGGCTACGCGCCCTCTTATTTCGATCCCGCTCTCGATGCGCCCGTCATGACGAGCATCAACCGCGCCTTGCAACGCATGCTGCGTCAACACGAGCCCTTTCCGGCTATCGTCATGGACCGGTATTGGAACGTGCTGATGACCAATGAGGCAGCACCGCAGTTGTTCAACTGCTTCATCGACATGTCCGCACGACCGACCCCGCGGAACTTGCTGCACCTCATGTTCGATCCGGAAGGCATGCGTCCTTTCGTGGCGAACTGGCCGGAGACGGCCCGGGGATTACTCGCGCGCGTGTATCGCGAGGCGGTCGGACGCGTCATCGACGAGAGGATGAAGGCGCTTCTGGCGGAATTGTCGCAATATCCGGGCGTGAAGCCGGAATGGCGCGCGCCGTCACCGGGTGATGCCCTGCCGATGATTCCGCTTACCTTCGTCAAGGACGGGGTGACACTGGACTATTTCTCCATGATCACAACGGTCGGAACGCCGCAGACGATCACTGCAGAGGAGCTACGACTTGAGTGCATGTTTCCGGCCAATGATTCGACCGAAGCCGAGCATTGCAGATTCGTGCGGGCCCGTTCCGGCCTTTGGTCTGCCCGCCACTGACGGGGACAAACCAGATCGATAAGCATCAACCTGCCCCGATCAGCGGGATCGCTTCGTCCCGCTCATAAAGATACAGCAGGCAGCGCAGCGCTTCGCCGCGCTCGCCTGTGAGCTTCGGATTGTCCTTCATGATGCGCAGCGCCTCGTCGCGCGCTTGCGTGATGAGCTGGCTGTGCACCTCGGAGCGTGCGATCCGGTAGCCGGGGAGACCGCTCTGGCGCACGCCGAGCACGTCGCCTTCGCCGCGCAATTTCAGATCCTCCTCCGCGATCCTAAAACCGTCGGTGGTCTCGCGGATCACCTTGAGCCGTGCTTTCGACATTTCGCCGAGCGGTTCACTGTAGAGCAGGAGGCAGGTGGAGGCTTCCGAGCCGCGTCCGATACGGCCGCGCAACTGGTGCAGCTGTGCGAGCCCGAAACGTTCCGCGTTCTCAATCACCATGATGGTTGCCGCCGGCACGTCCACGCCGACCTCGACCACCGTGGTGGCAACCAGAAGTCCGATCTCGTGGGCGGCGAACTGCGCCATCACGCGGTCCTTCTCCGTGCCTTTCATCTGGCCGTGGACCAGACCGACGCGATCGCCAAAACGCTTTTGCAGGCTTTCGAAACGCTTGGTCGCGTTGGTCAGATGCTCGGTACCCTCGGCCTCGGATTCTTCGACCAGCGGACAGATCCAGTAGACCAGCTTGCCCGCTTGCAGTGCTCGGTCGACGCCGTCCATGACCTCAGAAAGGCGGCTCATCGGCACAGCCCGGGTGTCGATCGGCTGCCGGCCCGCCGGCTTCTCGCGCAGCTCGCTCACATCCATGTCGCCGAAATAGGTCAAGACCAGCGTGCGCGGGATGGGAGTGGCGCTCAGCACCAGCACGTCGACCGCTTCGCCCTTCGAGGTCAGCGCCAACCGCTCGCGCACGCCGAAGCGATGCTGCTCGTCGACCACCGCAAGCGCGAGCGCCCTGAAGATCACGTCGTCCTGGATCAGCGCGTGGGTTCCGACCAGAAGATCGATTTCGCCATCGGCAAGCCGCGCGAGGATGTCGCGCCGCTCCTTGCCCTTCTCGCGCCCGGTGAGGATCGCAACCCGCAAGCCGGCGCACTCGGCGAGCGGGGCGATGGTTTTGATGTGCTGGCGCGCCAGAATTTCGGTCGGCGCCATCAGCGCGGCCTGCTTGCCGACTTCGGCGACGGCGGCGGCTGCCAGCAGTGCCACCACGGTCTTGCCGGAGCCGACGTCGCCCTGAAGCAGCCGCAGCATGCGCACGGGCTGTTTCAGGTCGTCGGCGATCGCCGCCGCGGCGTTGCGCTGCGACGGCGTCAGTGCATAGGGCAGGGCGTCGATGATCTTGTTGCGCAAATGACCGTCGCCGGCATTGCGCACGCCGGCAGGCCTGCGCAGCTGCGCGCGGATCAGCGCCAGCGCGAGCTGGCCAGCGAGCAACTCGTCGAAGGCAAGCCGCGACCAGAACGGCTGGTCCGGCAGCACGTCCGTGAGCTCGACCGGCTGGTGCACACGCGTGAGCGCTTCCGCGATGGGTGGGAAGTGGCAGCGGCGGATGACCTCCGGGCTGATCCATTCCGGCAAGGCCGGCAGCTTTTGCAGCGCCTGCGCGATAGCGCGGCGGAGCGAGCCGAGCGCCAGGCCCTCTGTCAGCGGATAGACGGGATCGATGCCGGAGAGCTTTGCGATGGCCTCCTCGTCGAGCACGCGGTCGGGATGCACGATCTGTGGGATGCCGTCATACATCTGGAGCGTGCCGGAGACGTAGCGCTTCTCGCCGACCGGTAGCAGCTTTTCGACATAACCGGGCTTGGCTCGGAAGAACGTCAGCACCACGTCGCCGGTGTCGTCGCTGGCGTAGACGAGGTAGGGGGCGCGCGCATTGCGCGGCGGGGGTGGGCGATGGCGATCGATCGTCACCTCCAGTGTCACCACGGTGCCGGCAACGGCGTCGCGTATCTTCGGCCGGGCGCGGCGGTCGATCACGTTGCTCGGCAGATGCAGCAGGAGATCGACCAGCCGCGGCGTCTCATCGCGACCAAGGAGATAGCGCAACAGCTTGTCCTGCTTCGGCCCGACACCGGGCAGGCTGGTCACGAGAGCAAACAGCGGATTGAGCAGGCTGGGGCGCATGAGGCGAATCTAGGATCGTTCGTGCCCGTCATGCCCGGCTTTATGGCGGGCATCCACGGCTTTTTTCATCGGGCGAGCGGCTCGGGCCATGATGGTCTGAGTACCGTGAGCCGCTGCAACAAAAAGCTGACATTGGTCGCCTCAGTCGCTATATCACCCCCGCCCGGCACGTCCGGGCTTTCGGCGTTGGACTGGATCTTACGAAAATGACGGGAACGACACGATCGAGCGGTGGCCTGGACGAGCGCCGCAAGCGGCTTCTGTTCCGCTGCTGGCACCGCGGCACCCGCGAGATGGACCTCATTCTCGGCCGCTTTGCGGACGCGGAGATCGGCAATCTGTCCGAGGGCGAGCTTGCCGAGCTCGAGCGCCTGCTCGAAGTCAATGATCCCGACCTCTATGCCGCCATCACCGGCGACAAGGTGCTGCCGGCCGACGTCGCCGGAGTGCTGTTTGCCCGCATCAAGGCGTTTCCCGTGGCGGATGGCAACGTATGAAACCGGCGTTGAAATCACCGGCCGAGTTGCTGGCGCCCGGCCGCGCGCTGACTCTCGCCAATGTCGCTGAGGGGGCTGAGGGACTCGTCGTCTCCGATCTCGCCCGCGCGATCGCAGCGCGGCCCAAGAAGTCGGCCGTCAGCCTGGCGGTCGTCTGCCGCGACGGTCCGCGCATGCAGCAGCTCGAGCGAGCGCTGCAATTCTTCGCGCCGGATCTGCCCGTGCTCCAGTTCCCGGCCTGGGATTGCCAGCCCTATGACCGCGTCTCGCCGCATGGCGGCATCCTGGCCCAGCGCCTGACCACGCTCGCGCGCCTGGCCTCGCTCACCGGCAGCGATAAGCCGCTGATCGTGCTGACCACCGTGAACGCCATTGTGCAGCGCGTGCCCTCGCGCGATCTGGTGGCGGCGCAGGCACTCTCGCTCGCGCCGGGCAATGTCGTGCCGATGGACACGATCGTCGCCTGGCTCGAGCACAACGGCTATAGCCGCTCCTCCACAGTGCGCGAGCCCGGCGAATATGCCGTGCGTGGCGGCATTCTCGACCTGTTCCCGGCTGGCCTCGACCAGCCCGTCCGCTTCGACTTCTTCGGCGACAGCCTGGAATCGATCCGCTCCTTCGATGCCGAGACGCAGCGCACGCTCTTGGACATGCGCTCGCTCGATCTGGTGCCGATCTCGGAATTTCAGCTCGTCACCGAAACCATCCGCCGCTTCCGCATGGGCTATGTCGCCGAATTCGGTGCGCCCGAGCGCGACGATGCGCTCTACGAGGCCGTCAGCGAAGGCCGCCGCCATCCCGGCATGGAGCATTGGCTGCCATTGTTCCAGGAGCGGATGGACACGCTGTTCGACTATCTGCAAGGCGCTGCCGTCGCGATCGAGCCGCAAGCCGAGGATGCGATCCGCGAACGCTTCAAGCAGATCCTCGATTACTACGAGGCGCGTCGCGATGCGCTGGAGCATCCGACCGGCGGTGCCGTCTACAAGCCGTTGCCGCCGGATCGACTGTATCTGACCGAAGAGGAATGGGCGAAGCGCGAAGGCGGGATCCCGCTGGTGCGGATGACGCAGTTCTCGGTGCCGGCCGACGGCAGCAGCATCATCGATGCCGGCGCGCGCAAGGGGCGTGACTTTGCGCCCGAGCGCAACGATTCCACCGTCAACGTCTTCGAGGCGGTGGTGGCGCACGTAATGGCCTTGCAAGCCCAACGCAAGAAGGTCGTCGTCGCGCTTTGGACCGAAGGCTCGCGCGACCGCATGACCTCGATGCTGCGCGACCACAAGCTGACGCATACGACCAGCGTCAATAGCTGGCGCACCGTGCAGGCGACCCCGCGCAACGAGACTATGCTCGCCGTGTTGGGCCTGGAGAGCGGTTTCGAGACCGACGAGATTGCGCTCATCAGCGAGCAGGACATTCTTGGCGACCGCCTGGTGCGGCCGCGCAAGGCGAGCCGCAAGCTCGATAATTTCATCTCGGAGGTGACGAGCCTTGCGGCTGGCGACATCGTCGTCCACGTCGACCACGGCATCGGCCGCTTCGTCGGCTTGCAGACGCTGGAGGTCAGCGGCGCACCGCACGACTGTCTCGAGCTGCACTATGCGGCCGAGACAAAGCTGTTCCTGCCCGTCGAGAACATCGAGCTGCTCTCGCGCTACGGCTCCGACCAGACGACGGTCGAGCTCGATCGTCTCGGCGGCTCTGGCTGGCAGACCCGCAAGGCCAAGCTGAAGAACCGTATCCGCGAGATCGCGGGCGAACTGATCAAGATCGCCGCCGAGCGGCAACTGCACGAGGCGCCAAAGCTGCCGGTGCAGCCCGGCCTCTATGACGAGTTCTGCGCACGCTTCCCCTATGACGAGACCGAGGACCAGCTTGGGGCCATCGAGTCCACCTTAAAGGACCTCGAAAAGGGCCGTCCGATGGACCGGCTGATCTGCGGCGACGTCGGCTTCGGCAAGACGGAGGTTGCATTGCGCGCGGCCTTTGCGGTCGCGCTCGAAGGCAAGCAGGTCGCGGTGGTGGTGCCGACCACGCTGCTGGCCCGCCAGCACCACAAGACCTTTACCGAACGTTTCCGCGGCTTCCCCGTGCAGGTGGCGCAGGCCTCGCGGCTGATCCCAACCAAGCAGCTCAACCAGATCAAGAAGGGCATCACCGACGGCTCGGTTGACATCGTCGTCGGTACCCACGCGCTGCTTGGCAAGGCGATCAAGTTCCGCGACCTTGGCCTGCTCATCGTCGACGAGGAGCAGCACTTTGGCGTCAGCCACAAGGAGCGGCTGAAAGCACTCCGCTCCGAGGTGCACGTACTGACGCTGTCGGCGACGCCGATCCCGCGCACGCTCCAACTCGCGCTCACTGGCGTGCGCGAGCTCTCGATCATCGCCTCGCCCCCGGTCGACCGCCTCGCGGTGCGTACCTTCGTTGCCCCTCACGATCCTCTGATGATCCGCGAGGCCCTTCTGCGCGAGCGCTATCGCGGCGGGCAGGCGTTCTACGTGGTGCCCCGGATCGATGACTTGGCCGAGGTCAAGGACTTCCTCGACAAGAACGTGCCGGAGATGAAGGTCGCGGTCGCGCACGGGCAGATGCCGCCCGCGGTGATCGAGGACATCATGACGGCGTTCTACGACGGCAAGTTCGACATCCTGCTCTCGACCACCATCGTGGAGTCCGGCCTCGACATTCCCAATGCCAACACGTTGATCGTGCATCGCGCCGACATGTTCGGCCTTGCCCAGCTCTACCAGCTCCGCGGCCGCGTCGGTCGGTCGAAGCTGCGCGCCTATGCGCTGTTCACGCTGCCGGCGCAGCAGAAGATCACCGCTCAGGCCGAGCGCCGGCTCACCGTACTGCAATCACTGGAAACGCTCGGCGCAGGCTTCCAGCTCGCCTCGCACGACCTCGACATTCGCGGCGCTGGCAATCTGCTCGGCGAGGAGCAGTCCGGCCATATCAAGGAAGTCGGTTTCGAGCTCTATCAGTCGATGCTGGAAGAGGCGATCGTCAACCTCAAGGCCGGCGTCTCGGAGCCCGCGGCCGACCGCTGGTCGCCGTCGATTACGATCGGAATGCCCGTGCTCATCCCGGAAGATTACGTCGGCGACCTCTCGGTGCGGCTGTCGCTCTACCGGCGGCTTGCCGATCTCGACACCGAGGAGGAGATCGAGAACTTTGCCGCCGAGATGCGCGACCGTTTTGGTGTGTTGCCCGACGAGGTGCGGTATCTCTTCAAGATCGCGGCGATCAAGGCCTATTGCCGGAGCGCCAATGTCGAGAAGGTCGATGCCGGCCCGAAGGGGGCGGTCATCGTCTTCCGCGACAATTCTTTTGCCCACCCGGACCGCCTGGTGTCGTTCATCCGCAGCCACGGCGAGGCCGCGAAGGTGCGGCCCGACATGAAGGTGGTATTCTTCCAGGATTGGGAGACGCCGGAGGAGCGGCTTGCGGGCACGACGGAGATCCTGCGCCAGCTTGCGCAGCTCGCCACGAGCAAGAAGGCGGCGTAGCTGTTGATGTGATGTTGTAGGGTGGGCGAAGGCGCGTAGCACCGGCCCACCATCTCTCTGCGCGTGCGATAAAAAAGGTGGGCACGCTTCCGCCTTCGCTCTTCGAGTTACGGCGGACAAGTCGCTTTGCCCACCCTTGTAATAGCGCAATCAGATATTGTCGGGGTGTTCCGAGAGGAATGGCCTGCCGCGACTGCAACCGCGGC
>NZ_JBANBJ010000135.1:0-10093 GCF_059803515.1 Bradyrhizobium sp. UFLA05-125
TTATGAATATCACAGTCTGCGAAGGGCAATTTTGATGCAAATCAACGGGACCGAAGCGTCGGGCCAAGCTTGGCGCGGCGGCTCCCCAAAATGCATGGCAGCGATGGAGCCACGGGCAATTAATGACCGCTCCGGGTCAAAACCGGTAATGCTCTAACCGAGCGGAATATTTCCGCTTAGCCCTCAGATCGGACATCTGCGAGTTAAGGGGAAGCCAGCTTCTGGAGAGCGCGCTGGGTGACATCAGCCGCATTCTGGATGGCCAAGCCGCCATGCGCGTCCGCAGAACGGCTCCGGCGGTGGACTGCTGTCTCGCCGAGGGGGTGGGTGACCCCGGGGCGCTCAGCCGGGACTGAAAGCGATCAGGTACCGGTACCGGTTAGGGGCGCTCAGCCAGGAGTGAAATTGACCGGGTACCTGTACAGGTTACTGACACATGTTTTTTCGTTCGCAACGAATGTCCGACGTCCGGCTGGTGGCCCAGGCAGCGGCGCTGACACAAACGGCGTGAGCTTCCGCTTCGGGCGATATAGCGGACGACACCCGGACTTGCCGCTGGTTGAACCAGTTAGGAATAACCCACAACGGTTATCGGCGGGTGTCCCCTTTGCAGTGGCGAAGGGTAGCCGCACTTGTGCGATTGTCTACCAGTAGAACTGGATGACCAGCGGGATCGGAAGCGAGAATCCGAAGGCTCGTGCGACCTTTCTGAATTCGTGATGGGCCTGCCGTGCGACGATCAGCTCGCGGTGTTTCTGTTTGCGCTGAGCCATTTTCAAGGGCCTGCTTCTCGGGGCAGATTTTGCCTCGACTGGCTTCACTTCGACCGGCGTTGTGGTACTCGGCTTTTGTTCGACCGGCGCAGCCTGAACGGGTTTCGCCGGGCTCGACGCTGGTTGCTCGACGGGGGATGCGGTGGTTGGCTTCTGCTCGAGAGGCGCAGTTTGGACAGGTTTCGTCTCGGTCGCTGCAGGCGGCTCAACGCGTGATGCAGTGGTCGGCCTCTGCTCCACAGGGCCAGCCTGGGCAGGTTTAGCCTTGGTTGCTGCGGTGTCTTCCTGATCCATCACCAAGCGGCACCCCTGACTGAGATTCGCCCTGTTGCGCCTCATGCAAGCGACGATCCGTGAAACATTTGGGATTTCTGCACTGCAGAGGCGGAAGGCATCGCCCATGCACATCTGCTGCGCCTTAGCGCTGTAAGCAAGACTCGACGAAGTCACGACGGTCGACATCGAAAGGGTGAGACCCAGTATTAAGCCGATTTTGTGGATGGTGCTAATACGAGTTGCGGTCATGTGGATATCCGTCGTTCGATGGCAAATCAGCCAAATTTGGCCCATCGAAACGGAAGTCACTGTGATCAACCGCACGTTCGGCACCGTTGCACACAGTGTGCTGCGGTGCATGGCGCTTACCCATCACGCCCGGCGCAACAGTAAGCACACGCTCCGCCTAGCGTCGCGGGAGGGGAGGACCCGGGGGCATTAGTCGGGATTGAAGCGACCAAGGTACCGGTACCAGAAGGGCCAAGGGAAGACATTTCGAGGTGGCCCAGCGCCTGCTATAGTTCCCGTTCTACTCGTCACAGCCATTGGAGTGTTAGCTCTTACGTAGGAGACAGCATGAGCGATTCAAATTCGATGATCATTCGCAAGACCTACGAAGACTTTGCGCAAGGAAACATACCTTCGGTGTTTGCGACCTTCGACGCGGGCATCTCATGGCACGTTCCCGGTCATAGTCCGCTGTCAGGCGACTATATCGGCCACGATCAGATCGGAGGCTTCTTTCAACGCACGATGGAGCTTTCCGGAGGCGCGTTTAGCATTGATGTGCACAATGTGCTGGCTGAGGATGATCTCGTTGTCGCCTTGGTCACCGTGAATGCACAACGAAACGGGCTCTCTGCATCGTTTCCAGAGGTCCACGTCTGGCGGATGAAGAATGGAAAGGCGACCGACTTCCGCGAGTATCAAGGCGATGAGCAGCGGGAGGATCAGTTCTGGTCCTGAACGCTGATATATCCTTTCAAACCACATGTCTGCTAAGGGTCAAAATGAAGAACTCAGTTTGAGCAAATCTAGTCCGCATTGGTCCCACTAAGCGGACCTCAGGAGGCGACATCCAAAGCGATGCCGAATGCGACTGCTCTAGCTGCAGCATCTGTCCTTGCTATGTCCCTGTATTGGCGGACATGGCACTGACCCATATGAGCAGAATACGCAGCAGTCACCGTGCTTCGGCTTTAGCCGTATTCCACAAGCCGGGCAGTCATAAAAGTACTGGCAGGCGTCGGTCGGCATCATCTCTGTGGCCTGATGACCGCATGTGGGGCAGGTCAGTGTCGATTGCAGTTGCATTTGCGCCTTGTAAGGGAAAAGGGCCAAGGAGTGTTATTGGAGGCGTTACGAAAGATAAACCCCGACACCGACCCGAACTTCCAGTCAAAAATGCGAAGAACTCAACGTGAGCAACTCTCGTCCGCTGCGCTCCGATAAGCGAACCTCGACGAGGCGCGTGGTCACTTCGCTCATGGGCCAACAGGTGAAATTCGGCACGAATGACGCCGCCATTGAGGCATCTCAAGGGAGGTAACTGGCAAAGCGTCCGCTAGTTTCAGCGCTGTCACGTCTAACTTTGCAGGTCAAAGCTCGCAAGCCGCTGGTACCCCAATCGAGCGAGTAGCTATGCTGGCGGCTCTCGCGGGACAGTTATGGCTGAAGGGAGTGGGGACCCGGGGGCATTAGTCGGGACTGGAGCGACCAAGGTACCGGGACCGGTTATTGTCGCACGTCTTCTACATCATTTTCCGCGAGGCACCTGAGTGCTAGGCGTGTACTCAGTAAGCGGCTTGGCCGACTGATATCCGCTCAACCCCCAACAGCGGCGGAAGAGCGGACATTGCCCAAGGTCGCTGATGGGCCAAATCCGGAAGTCGTTATTCGATCACTTCGTCGGCGCGTGTCAGCACCACGGAAGGGATAATGAGGTCGAGCGACTTGGCAATTTTTAGGTTCAAGCTGAATTCAAATGCAGTCGGCTGCTCGATCGGAATGTCTCCGGGCGAGACGCCGCGAAATACCTGAGCAATCTGGTCGGCCATTCGCTTACGCAGCGCTATGCGGCTGGGGCCATATCCGATCAGACACCCCGCATGCGCCATTTCCGCCCATTCGCACACTGTTGGTAGCCGGGCTTCGAGAGCAAGACCTGCCAGCTGGCTCCGATCCCGAAAAAATCCCGGGTTCGCTGCGATTATCAATGCCTGTGCACCCTGGGCCTGCATGGCCGCAAAGGCAGCCGGGTAATCGCTCAGTGCGGCGGTCGGAAATATAAGTAATTCGACCCCAAGTCCTGCCGCCGCCTTCCGCACTGCGGCCTCGTTCGCCTCGCTTGTGGTCGGGACCAGCGCTGCTATTCGTCGGCGGCCAGGCATCGCCTCGAGCAAGAGTGAAAGTCGCTTGCCCTCAAGGTCGTCGGCCAGGATGACGACCCCGGTAACATTGCCTCCCGGCCGCGCGTGACTAGCGGCGAGACCAAATTCAATCGGGTCGACACCGAAAGAGATAATTGGCACAATCCGAGTGGCCGCGCCGGCAGCCCTTAGTTCGTCGGGGCCAATGGCGACGACGGCGTCCGGTTGGCCGGCGAGCAGCTCGCGCATTAGAGCCGGCATCAAATCCGGCTCGCCGACACGCGCATCGAACACGAGATTGCGGCCTTCAACAAAGCCGAGCCTTGCAAGTTCCGGTAAGGTTGTCTGGCGGGTAAGGGCTTCGGCGTCCGCCAACCTCGCAAGATGGCCAAGGCGGAAGATCCGGTTTGGCGTCTGGGCGCGAGCAGCCAGCGGGAATGCTACCGCGCCAACCAGACCGAGAATGAATTTCCGTCGCCACATGTCTGCGCCCGCTTAATCGACGATAGGGTCGCACAAGCAAGATAGCTTTTCAGTACAAATCTATGGACCGACCGATGTCCGCTCGGGGTCAAAACCGGTAATACTCTGACCGAGCGGAATATTTCCGCTTAGCCCTCAAGATCGGACATCTGCGAGTTAATGAGTACACGCCCGAGCAGATTTCCCATTTCGATGAGCATTTGGATATTGCGACCAAGAGCCCAGCAGGTCCGCCATCGGAAGCTCGTAGTGCTTCATGGGGAAGGGGTGAGTCAATTTGACTCACAGAAGCTGCTTGCGGAATTGCGACATCAACGAGTCTGATGCTCTGTCTATTCCAGCAAGGAGATGTCGCGTGACCGATCTCACTTACGATCTGAACGGCGGCTTCAAGCCGACAACGAAGAGGTTCGCTGACCTCGGTGGACCGGACTTTTACCCGACGCCGGCTTGGGCAACGTTCGCATTGATCGACAATGAAAAGTTCGACGGCGAAATTTGGGAGTGCGCGTGCGGCGATGGCAGCATGTCCCGCGTGCTGGAGCAGGCTGGCCAACCTGTTCGCAGTTCGGACTTGTACGATCGTGGATACGGAGAAGTAGGCGTTGACTTTCTCCGTGCAGAGCAGACGACCGACAACATCATCACCAATCCGCCCTATAATTGCGCCAAGGGTTTTGTCGCGAGCGGCGTCAAGCTGGCGAAGCGAAAGCTCGCCCTGCTATTGCGGTTGGCCTTCTTAGAGGGCGCGAACAGAGCGAATACGATCTTTTCCAAGATGCCACCCGCGCGCGTTTGGGTCTTCAGCGAGCGCATTACCTTTTACCCGAGCGGTGCCGAGCGGAAAGGTAGTGGGACGACTGCCTATGCCTGGTTTGTTTGGGACAAAGAGGCGGAAGGGCCAACTGAACTGAAGTGGTTCAAACCCGGCTACAAAGCAAGGTATGCTCAACTGCGCCACGTTCTGGTCGAGCAAGATCAAGCAGGAGGGCAGAACCACAGGGTGATCCCAACTGGGTGACATCTGCCGCAGGCGCGCCGATGGCCAGACTGCCATGCGCATCCGTCGAACGGCCCTGGCGGTGGCCAGCTGTCGCTGAAGGGGGGCGACCCCGGGGCGCTCAGCCGGGATTGGAAGTGACCGGGTACCTGTACAGGCTACTGACACATGTTTTTTCCGTCCGACGTCCGGCCGGACGCGTAAGCGGGCGATGACACAAACGGCGTGAGCTTCCGTTTCGGGCGATATAGCGGACCACACCCAGACTTGCCGCCGGCTGAACCAGTTGCGAATGACCCAAGTCGGACATCAGCCCTCCGGCACCCCGGCCAACCGCATGCCCTCAATCGCGCGGTCGCGTCCAGCGAGGAAGGTCGGATTGTCGCTCTGTGCATTGCTGGCATCACGAAAGCGGCGAACGGTGAAGCTTGGATCGAGCGCAAGTCCCGCTTGCACTTTAGCCCGCGCTTCGTCCAGTTCCCCGAGCCGCGCCAGCACGGCCGCGAGAAGGAAATGCGCGAGGGAATAGTTTCGGTTTGTGTCAAGGCTCCGGCGCAGCCAGGCGACTGCTTCGGCATCGGCATTGAGCTGCCTCTTGGCGAGGCCGATAACTAGATACCACCGGGAGGCCAAGACGTCCCGAGGTGAGAGGCGAAGCGCTTCGTGGATATGAATTTCGGTCTCCGAACCGCGACCAAGAAGAAATTTGGCGTACCCGATGAGAGCATGAGCGCCGGCCAAATTGCGATCCAGCGCCAACGCCTGCTCGCACTCAGCGATGCCCTGCGCCGCGCGTTTAGTATACATCTGAATGACCCCCAGAAGTGCGTGGGCCGAAGCGTGGTTCGGGGCGAGGGATAGCGTCTTGGCGATGGTCGTCTCGGCCGCCGCCAACCTTGCGGAACAGTCGTCGGTCATAAGGGCAGCCCCAAGTGCCGCATCGACCATCGCCACACCGACCGCCGCCTCGATGTTTGCCGCATCGAGTTCAATTGCCCGCTCGAAAAAGCCGCGCGCTTGATCCATGTGATGGGGGGTTAAGCCCTTGTTCCACCAAGCCCTACCCTGAAAAAACAAATCCATCGAGTTGGGATGCAATGAACGCTCGGCTCGGCGTGCCTCGGCGGTAATGAGTTCGGCATTTAATGAGTTGGCTAGCCGCGAAACGATTTCGTCCTGCATGTCAAAGAGGTCGGCAACGGGCTTGTCAAAGCGCTCCGCCCAGAGGTGGTTGCCGGTTTCGGCGTCAACCAGTTGCACGTTCACCCGGAGGCGGTTGTCGCCACGCTGCACCGACCCTTCGAGCACATAGCGGACGTTCAACTCACGTCCCAGCTTCTTTACCTCAACGGGTTTGCCCTTGAACGTGAAAGCGGTGTTGCGCGCAATCACAAACGCGCCATTGATGCGCGACAAGTCCGTGGTGAGGCTCTCGGTCACCCCATCCACGAAGTACTCTTGCTCGGGATCGCCGCTGAGGTTGGCGAAAGGCAGCACAACGATGGAAAGATGAGGGGGTGAAAGCGGGCCTAGCCTCGCCCTCTCAGCCTGTGTCGTCGCGCTCGACCCATCCCGGACCACTGCATAGACCCGCACGGGAAGGGCGATGTTTTTGAGGTTCTGCTCACCCAGATCGGCGAACTCAACGCCGACCTTGCCGCGGACATAGTCGTAGGCAGTAGACGAAATGCAGATGCTGCCGGGTTCTGCGATGCTTTCAAGCCGCGCCGCAATATTTACGCCGACGCCAAAGATGTCGTGAGGCTCGACAATCACGTCGCCGACATTAATGCCGACGCGCAAAGCAATGCGACTATCTTCCACATCACCGATTGTAAGGTCGTTGATGCAGGTCTGGAACTGCATAGCGGCCCGAACCGCCTCGACCGCGCTCGGAAACTCCGCCAAGAACCCGTCCCCGGTGTTCTTGACAATTCGGCCACCGTGATCGGCAATAGCCGGGGCAACAGCGTCCGCGAGGAGCACAGTCAGTTTGGCATGCGTAGCCTCTTCGTCATTGTGCATGAGCCGCGAGTAGCCAGCCACGTCGGCGGCCAATATCGCTGACAACTTGCGCTCGACCCGGACCGGCCGCTCCTGCACCATGGCCCGCAACCCTGCCTGCTGCATACCTTGTACGACGGATCAGACGACGGGGCCAACTGGTTTCGACGAGACGCCATCCTGATGTCGCCTAATGGCCCCTCGCGTCATTTGCTGCTTCTGCACAAATGCGGGCGCTGTCGGGACCGAAGCGGACATCGATTGGTAGCGACACTGCCGGGCTCAGTCGCGAAAGACGCGGAGCGGACCTTGGCGAATTGCGATTGGATACTTAGGGAACTCAAGCATCCAGCCGGAAATGCGGATCAAATCCGAGTTCGCGTTGTGCTTTCTCTACGGAAAGGTAAGCGCTTGGCTCTGCAATGTTGAAGATACCTTTGCGCGTCTTCTCGACCGCAAGCAGCGCAGCCGAAGCTGCCGCATCAACATGCAGCGACGGGACCTCTCCAGCGATGTCACTTCCAGTGTTCGGCCCATAGAGGTGTCCGTAGCGAAGGACGATTCCCTCAATCGGCGGTGACGAAATGGCGAGCCGCTCAAGCGTCACGACGCCGGCCACCGTGATTGCGCGCGTCCCCCGCGCGTCAGTATCGAGCGGGTCCTGCTCGGAGTGTGGTTGCGGTCCCGGCGCGTACATCCAGGCAATGCTTTGGGCGATGAGCCGGCGCGCGCCTGATGCGAGCGTGGCGGAAACAAGGCTTTGGGTTCCTTCACTGCGCATGCGAGCGTTTCGCTTTGTTCCTTCGGCCATTTGGTTGGGATCGAGGCCTGGGGGGAGATCCGTCAACTGATGGATCACGATGTCGGGACGCGCGGCTGATACCGCATGAGTTAGCACTGCGCTATCAAAGATATCGAGCACGACGGGTTCGACACCGGCGGCCTGCAATAGATCTGCTTTGTCGGTCGAGCGCGTCGTCCCGACGACGTGATGCCCGGCTCCCAGCAATAGCGAAACCAGCCTCCGGCCTATAGCGCCGGCTGCTCCTGCCAAGAATATCCTCATCGCTGCTCCTCCATGCGAGATATTTCAGACCGGCGGTCTCTCGCTGCCAAGATGAACGCCGTGATCCCGAATCCGGCGGCGATCGAACACACAAACGTCCATCCGGACGGAGCCGAAGCGATACCGGCAAACAGCGAGCCGATCGCACCGCCGAGAAAGAAGATGCCTGTATAGAGACCATTGATCCGACCGCGTGCTTCCGGATTCACCAAGTTGACCGCGCGTCGACCGAGCGTCTGGTCGCCGATCACGCCGAGGTCCAGCACAACGGCGCTCATGGCCAAAAGCGCCAGCGACAATGCCGGCCGGGCGGTCGGGTCGAAGCCGAACCAAGGAGCACCGGCCAGCCCGGCCAGGATCGAAGCGACAACGACTGCCGCATGAGCGGCCCGCGTGGCCGGCGCGTTCCAGCCGCGGTCGCCTGCCCATCCCGCAAGAGGAGCTGCAACAACGCCACCAACGCCGGCCAGGGTGAATAGGGCGATGCCGGTTTGATCAAGCTCAAATGGAGGCTGTTCCAGTCGGAGCGCCACGGCCGTCCAGAAGATGCCAAAGGCACCCATGCAGAGGGCTTGATAGGTCACGCGGCGACGCAACACAGCCTCCTTCGCAAGTAGCTGCCAAAGCGATGCGATCAGAGCGCCGTAGGCTTGAAACTGGTTGCCAGGCTTGCGGTGCGGCAGAAAGCGATACAGCACAATGACAGTACCGGCAGTAGCGACCGCATCGAGCGCGTAGGATACGCGCCAACCGAAGGTCGCCGCCGCAAGGCTCGCCAGCGGGCGAGATAGGATGATTCCGATCATCAGGCCGCTCATGACGTTTCCGATGACCCGTCCGCGCTGAGCCTCCGGCACCATGCTTGCGGCGGCCGGCACCAGCATTTGAATCGCGCTGGCTGACGCTCCAAATGCCAACGCAGCCAGAAGAAAGACTGAAGACGACGGCGCGAGTGCCGCGGCCGCGAGTGCAACGGTACCTACTAGAAGTGTCGTCAGGATGGGGCGTCGCATCTCAAGCAGATCGGTTAGCGGGACGAGCAGAAGCAGTCCAGCGGCGTAGCCGACCATTGGCATGCTCGCCGTCAAGCCCATCGCACCCGGCGAAAGGCCGAACGATGCGGCGATGGCGCTAATGAGTGGCTGGGCCGCGTAAAGTGGGAGCACAATGACCCCCACCGCAACGGCAAACATCAGCGCCAATAGCGGTGTCATCATGCTCGCCGGCGAAGCGGCTCGAGACGACGCACACCGGGCGAAGTGTGTATTGGTCATGGTCAAAGCGGCTTCATGAGGTCGGCTGCTGTTGCGCCATTGGGTGCGATGTAGATCGCAAGCAAGGTGGCCGGCTCGGTGAGGCTGGCATTGCGCGAGACTCGATGAATCGCTCCCGGAGGTTCCCACCAGGCGTCTCCGGCGTGGAACGTCTGCTCAGACTCGTCGCCGACTTTGGAGGTAATCGCTCCCGACACGACGAATGCCATTACGCCATTGGCGTGGAGGTGCACCGGAGATCCAGCTCCCGGCGGATACGTTACCTCGACCAGCGACAGGACACGCAACGGCTCGCCCGGGAGTTCCCGTTTGATCACATCGCGTCTCGTCGAAGCACGTGACACGGCGGGCTGCTGTGCTGATGCCACCCCTCCGACCGACGTCGCGGCCGTGGTGGCCAGCAGCGAGATGACGGACCCGCGATTGAATTGCCTTCGGCTGACGGCAGACTTCATGTCATTTCTCCTTTTTGATCGCTTGGCAGCGTGCCGATACGCGAGGTAGTCTTGCAATGGTCTAGTCGACAGAGCCAAGAAGGGATAAAATGACCAGGCCATGATCCGCGTGCCTCAGAAGCGTCGCGTCGTCCTCATGCGCGACGACAGCATCCCGCTCTATCGACAGATCTATGAGCATTTTCGGACCGCGATTACACATGGCCAGCTTCCGCCCGGCGCTCGCCTGCCGTCGGCGCGGCGCCTTGCACAAGAGTTCGCAACCGCGCGTGGAACGGTCGATGTCGCCTACGCGCTGCTCGCCGGCGAGGGCTATGTCGTTACCCGTGGACCAGCTGGCACGATCGTTTCACCTGAACTTGGCGGTCAAGCCATCGCGAGACCCGCTACCAG
>NZ_JBANBJ010000136.1:0-9792 GCF_059803515.1 Bradyrhizobium sp. UFLA05-125
CAATTCTTGTCGAGGCGGCCGGTGTGTTCGGCCGCGCCCGCAGAACCAAAGATCGGATACAGCGGACGAAATTGGAAATTCCCTTTGGACATGCATTCGATAGCGTGAGGTATCGTCGTCCAAAAGCGCCGTGCGCGCCCGCGTCCGGCCCGTCCGCGATCAGCCGTCGAAGGGTCTGGCGTGTCGGGCGGGAGGACATTGATAGGGCACTTCGCGATCACTCTTTTTCAATCGCGTCGCAACGCTTCGAAAACGACATGTGCTGGCCGCGATGCGTGCCCTTGGCCGGACAGCTTTTGCGGCACCTCCGTGCAGCAGGGTAACGCGGCTTTTAGAACGCGACCGCGAGCGTGCCGTCGCTAAGAGCATTTCAAGCCGACTCGTTGCCGGGTTTTCCCGGATACGGGCGCGGCAAGCGGGCGGGCTGTGTGTCCGGACGAACGGCGACGGATTGTGGATTCGCGGTGCGATCCGCGGATTTACGTTCCCGCCGCATGCCTGCAGGTCGGCGCATCGGATTCTTCCCTGGCTCGACGATCGGAAACTTCGACGCCGCGGAAGCGGAGGCTTTCCTCTCGCAGATGTTGTGCCATGTTGGACCCGTGGCGCCGCGATCGTCGTCTTTGACCTTGTGAAGCAGGTCGAGACGCTGCTGCGCGCCTATGACGACAGCGAAAGGGCCACGGCGCAGTTCAACCTCAACCTGCTCGCCCGCATCAACAGGGAACTCGGCGGCGATTTCCACCTGGGATCACTTCCGGCACGTCGCGAGGTGGAACGACGCCGAAAGAGCGGTCGAGATGCAGCTGCTCAACCTCACAGACCAGTGGGCCTCGATCCGTCAACGCCGATTCCACTTCCGCGAAGGCAAGACGAACCACACAGAGAGCTCGAGGCGCGCTCGCGCAGTGTGCGGGCTGGCGCGTGCCGTAGGCGTCGGAGGACGACAAGCGGCTGTTCTGTGTTCGCGCTCTCGCCTCGGGCCGGGCGAAGTCCGCGCTGACATGTCACCTCGCGGAGGCGCCGCAAAACCGCAAGTCAGGAGAGACTCGATGCAGGGCGCGGACCACGTCAACCGGATGCTCTCCGCTGCGCTTGGAGCGCTCCCGCGCGCCGAGATAGTGCACCAGAACTTCCTGAAGCTGTTACCTCGCGATGGCCCGCGCGAGCCGTGTTGGCCTTGACGTGGTTGAAGCAAGCGTCATCCACACCCGCGTTCCCGCAGGTGCGACGCCAAAGGACGGACCGAACGCCCGAGTCGCGATGTTCACAGCTCTCGTGTCTCTCGTCACAGGTCCGAAACGACGCGGCCATGACGTGGGGAATCTCGCTGCGGAACGTCTGTTGCCCATAGGCGGGATCAAGGAGAAGGTCGCCGCGGCCGCGGGCTTGGCGCGCGTCATGCTGCCCGCCCGTACTGCGGCGACTACGACGGCATCCCTGCGGGCGCCCGGGAGAACCTTGAGTTCGGGTGGCTCGAACGCGTCGACGACGCGATCGCTGCCGCGTTGGAAAGGGGAGCAACCCCGGCCGCGCCGACGGTAGGTGTTGCGCGGTGACCGAGCAGTCCGCAATGACAGCACGAGCTGCGCGTCTGACACCCGCGCGCGTGATCGGTCCGTCACGAACCTGGCTCTGCGATCGAGGCTCGGGGTCTCCTGCTGACGCACGTCGGCATGCGTTCGCGTCAATTCATAAGGCTTCGCCGGTCGCCGAGACGTTTAGCCGGATTATTCATGTTGCGGCTGAATATATCTAATTCGGCTGCAACCACTACTCGGTCAGCCGCGACTGGCTACTTGTTCAGCGTCTTCAGTCGAAGTCAACGAACACCGAACCGATCAAAATCCCAGATCAGGTTGGAGCGCGGAAGGACCCCTTCGCCCAGTTGCGCAGGCTGGTTGCCTGTGTGAGATGGCGTTGTCCCGCTGTCCCGAAGCCGAGCTGATGTGAAGCTGAGCACCATAAAAGGTTTCTGGACGTGGCAGGTGAGCCCTTCTGGCGTATATCGCGACAAGACCTCGACAAGTTGATGACCACGGTGGACATCACCTTCGTCAGGCTGTCGGAGTGCGTGCTTGCGGCGGGTGCCCACCTGGCGGTTGCCCGCGCGGAAGCCTCCACCATCCACTACTGCCTTCGAGGCGCCGGGTTCATCGTCTTGGACGACGAAACGCCCATACGCCTGACGCCGCACACACTAGTGATCGTCCCGCCTGGGCGAGCGATAACAATCGCCGCGACGGAGCGCCCGACCGCACCACGGAACGTAGGCAAGCACAGCGAAGGCGCCTTCGCGCCGGGGTCGACGCACCGGCACACTGTCGGAGACGGCGAGCCGACCCTGGTGCTTGCGTGCGGCACCTTCCGAGCCAACTACGGGCCGGCACTGGACTTGTTCGCATCCCTTGCAACGCCCATTGTTGAGACGTTCGACGTGCATGACCAGCTCGACCGGGTAATGGCCTACGCAATGGCCGCGCTCGCGGCGCAGGACGTCGGCGGAGAACCGATGTCGGCGGCGCTGTTGAAGCTCGTGTTGCTCGCGCTGCTTCGGCGTTGCCTAGTCTCGACGAAAGTGTGGGTGGAGCGCTTCTCGGTCTTGAGCGACCCGCCGATCGCACGGGCTTTCGCCGAGATGGCCTCGCGCCCGTCCCTTCCGCACACCGTGCAAAGTCTGTCGGACGCCGTCGGTCTCAGCCGCTCAGCTTTCATGGTGCGGTTCTCCGCCGCCTTCGGAGAGTCGCCGATGTCACTGCTGCGCCGCGTGAGGATGCGCCATGCCGCTGACCTGCTCGCAGCCAACGCGCTGTCGATCGACCAGGTCGCCCTAAACGCCGGCTACCAGAGCCGTAGCAGCTTTACGCGCACGTTCCGCAGGTACTACGGCAGCGACCCGTCAGAATACCGCTCCAAAGCGCGGCGCGCCCCGTGCTCAAGCGCGACCCCGGCCGAAGATGCGATCGACGAAGCAGACGCCGCGTGAGAAGCGTTCATTCCGCGAGAACGTGGGCCGGCGCGCGCGACTGCGGCGAGGTACGCCAGACGCAATCGGAACCGGCGCACCCAGGCGTCGAGGCTTGGGCAGCGCGAATGGTCTGTCCACCGGCCCGCCAACTCTCCGATGAAACGCGTTCGATCCGCGCCCCGATAGCAGCGGCCGCTTCGCTTATCCTCGCGGCGTCCACCTTAACCGCGACCGATTGGATCGCGGAGCCCTCTGCGTAGTCGTCGTAGGTGGGGTCTGCTACGTCCGAAAGCCGATCGAGGGCAAGAGAAACTCGTTATTCCGCGGATTGCAGCTTGAGGATGGGTTGGCTACGCGAAGTGGCGCACGACGCCGCGAAGCGTCTCGGTTGTTGCCATCATGGCGCAATCCTACGGTGGGTGGGGGCAAGAATCTTGGGAGCGAGACGGCGACAGCCAGGCCGACGATCCTCGATAATTTCATGGGGTGTCCTTTGCTGCTCGCGCGGCGGCGCAACGGTTTCAATCCCTGTCGAGGTGGCCCCATAGCGCTTGGACGACCTCACGCATGTCGAATGCATGTTCAAGGGGAATTTCTAATTGCGTCGGCCGCGTCCGCGCTGGACAGGCCGAAGACGCGCGCCGCGTCCGGGCGTCCAAACCTCACCACCTTGTCGCGTTGTGAGTGACTTCGCGGGGAGCGGCGAGGATCCTTGGCAGACGGCTTGCTACACAGACGCCGCGGAGCTGCGCCCGCCGCAGGCCACCGACACCGCGATCGCCGTCAGGCGGCGTTCCTCCGCGGCAACTTCCACTGCGGGCGGACGAAGTGGCAGGTGTAGCCGTTCGGATAGCGTTCCAGATAATCCTGGTGCTCAGGTTCGGCCTCCCAGAAATCGCCAGCGGGCGAAAGCTCGGTCACCACCTTGCCCGGCCACAGCCCTGATTCCTCAACGTCGGCGATGGTGTCTTGGGCGACACGGCGCTGATCCTCGTTCGTGTAGAAGATCGCCGACCTGTAGCTTGCGCCCTGGTCGTTTCCCTGCCGGTTGGGAGTCGTCGGGTCGTGGATCTGGAAGAAGAACTCCAGTAGGTCGCGGAAGCTCGTCTGACTCGGGTCGAACGTGATCTCGATCGCTTCCGCGTGCGTGCCGTGGTTGCGGTACGTGGCGTTCTTGACGTCGCCACCCGAATAGCCGACCCGCGTTGAGACGACACCGGGCAGGCGCCGCACCAACTGCTGCATTCCCCAGAAGCATCCCCCTGCCAGGATCGCGCGTTCTGTGGTCGCTGCCATCGTCAAGCCTCCTGCTTTGCGAAGAGCTTCGCGTACTCGCCGTACCTCTCGCTCTCCAAGTAGTTGCGGTGGATGGACCTCAAGCTGGTCGAGTTCATGCAGTACCTCAGCCCGCCCCTGTCGCGCGGTCCATCCGGGAAAACGTGACCAAGGTGGCTGTCACCGTGCTTGGAGCGAACCTCGGTCCGTGTCATGCCGTGCGAGCTGTCAACGTTGTCGACGACATTTGCGGCCTCAAGGGGACCACGTGAAACTCGGCTGCCCCATCCCGCTGTCGAACTTGTCGAAGGATGCGAAGAGCGGCTCACCGAAAACTACGTCGACGTAGAGACCAGGCTCCTTGTTCCAGTATTTGTTAGTGAAGGGGTGCTCGGTCCCGCCAGTCTGCGAGACGCGGTATTGCTCGGGCGTCAACTTCGAGACCGCTTCGGGGTTTTGCTGTAGGTCGGCATACGCGGTACTCCTTATTGTTCGGTATTCAAGATAGGCACCTCGTCGTCGACCGTCCAATCACCTCCGGCTATCGAAACGATGCCGTGAGAATCGACGCTGGAGGTATTTCGATCTGCCGGGGGTCGTTTCACTTGCCCGAGGAGACGGGTCTGACACTGCTGGAAAAAGAGTTTGAATCGGCGCTCGCCGCGATACCGAACGGGCTACGGCGTATGCGTGTGCGAGGGACTGCGGTACGACGTCACTGTGCGAAAGCCTCGCGATTGAAGGCGGACCAGCCTGTTCGTGCGAGCGCTCGCGGGCTACGACGTTGTCAGCTTTAACCTTTATCGGCTGAGGTCGGGCGAGGTCTCTTTGCCTTCTGTGAAATGCCCGCCGAGAAGGTCGTCGTTTCGTTCTCGGGTACATTCAGGTCCAAGCCCAGGCTCCGGTCAAACTGCCGCGGGAAGTCCCTCGTCTCGGGTGTCACGACTGCGAGGGTCGCGTCGACGTTCTCGAACTCATCCTTCGCGGCCTGCAGCGCGCACAGCTCGGCGGTGAAGAAGACGACCGCCGGCGTCTGGGAAGAGAAAGTCCGGCATGGCGTCTCAGACTTTCAACGCCTGCGATGCCACGTCCGTGTCGCGCAGCTACCACACGAGTGGTTGTTTGACTCCCAGTCCGCGGCGCTGACGGTTGTCAACCAGCTCGGTGCGAATCTGGGCGAGTGTCTTGTAGGTCTGGTTTGACACGGGCGGGAGGTCGTCAGGCCGCGGATCGATTGCCTGGGAGCGGTTGACCGCCGGCCTGCGCGTCGTGGTCATGCGGTCGCGCTCGCCATCTCCGGCAGCGTTGCGTGCGGCACGCTCCGCTGGGAGACTTTGACCGACCAGTCGCGAAGCCGCGCGACCTTCACGAAACCGTCCAGCGCCGGCGAATAGCGGCGCCCCTGGACAGCCAGCAGCCGCACCCCCCGCGAAATTGGGTCTCCTTCGAGCGGAATGGTCTTGAGCGTCGGAAGGCTCGGCATGTGCTCGGGCGCGAGCATCACGCCGAGGCCCGCGGCGGCCATATGCTGCAGGTGCAAGTCGTGACCGCTGCAGTGGCCCAGGCGGGGCGATTCCTCGGGGAAATACGACCGTTGGATCTTCGCGGCGACGTCGCATCCGGTGCGTTCCAGCAAGACGGTCTCGCGGAGATCATCGATGCCGATTGAGGGACGGCTTGCGAGCCGATGTGTCGGCGCGAGAACCGCGACGTAGCGCTCCTCGAACAGCAACCAGTCGTCGATGCGAGCGGGCACATCCTGAATCTCCCCGACCATTGCGGCGTTGATCTCCCCCTCAAGCAAGAGGTCGACGAGCTTCCCCGCTGCGTCCTCGCGCAGATCGACCTGAAGTCCAGGGACAAATTTTTCGATCTCAGCGATCAGATCGAGGACGAGCGAGGCCGAGATAGAGGGGGCGAGGCCGATCCTCAGTGGCGCGACCTCCTTGCGTTGGAATTCCTTGGCTCTGCGACGCGCCGTCTCTGCCGAGGCCAGCGTGCGCGCCAGCATTGGAAGGACTTCCTTCCCAAGGTCGGTGAGCTGCGTCAGTTGGCGCTCGCGGTAGATCAACTGGCCGCCGAGCTCCTGCTCGAGCTTCTGCACCCCCTTGGTCAGGGCGGGCTGCGTGACATTGCACTGCTCTGCCGCGCGGGTGAAGTTGAGCGTGGACGCGACGGCGAGGAAATAGCGAACTTGATGAAGCTCCATGGGTTGTTCTCCAGTTGCTCCTGCCATACTGACGAGCCTTTGCACTCGACGACGTGCGGGGCACGCCGCAGTCATGGCGCATGGATGCCGCTTGCATACACGTTGGAACGGCTCGGTCTATTGGTTTGGACTCACGGACACGCTTTTTGGAGCCTCTGAGAGTCGAGCTAGTGCGTGACGAGGTGGGCGAGGACTGGGATCAGTTCGGAGCTACCTGAGTAGGAAGTGGGCAAATGCCCGGGCGGCAGGCTTTATGGTCTTTCCGCTGACGAAGAGCGCATTCACTTTTTATCGAGCCGAAATCCCAGTCAGGCAGCATCCGCACGAACTGCCCGGCCTCGAGCTCTGCCCACGCGCTGTTTTCGCCCGACGCGGCAATCCCCAGCCCGGCGACGGCGCTTGCCGTGGCTCCTCCGTCGATGGTGATAGCGAGCTGGTTGTCAATGCGCACTGAGGTGATGCGGCCGTCCTTGCGGACGGAGAAGGTCGGCGAAGGGTACGCCGGACCGATGATCAACGAGTGGTGCACCGTGAGTATCCTCGGCGGGTGGATGATTTTGCGCGCCATCGCGCTCGAGATGGCCAAGGGGCCGAACCGGAGCGCCACGTCGATACTCTCGGTCACGAGCTCTTGGTAGCGGTCGTTCGGCATGAGCTCGATCTTCAGCGCCGCGAGCTGCTTCAAAAACGCGGGAAGCCCGCTGATGAAGCTTGCCCAGAGCTGTGGCAACAGCGACGGGCAGGCGCAAGAAGCGTCCTACCTCCTGGCCCACCGAGCAAAAGGTCGAGCGGCTCGCCGCCTAGATCATCGAGTACCAGCACGGTCCGACCGGCGTCGCGCATGAGGGCGAGCAGCCGCGCCGCTCATGCCCTGTCTGCGTGAGGCGATCGAGTCTCGAGGGGGATGGGCGGTCGGCGGCGGGGGGCAATAAGCAGCACGGAGAGCCGGGTTGCCATTGTCGTCGAGTCGCCAACCAGAGCTGAACGACGCGGAGCTGGAGGCGGAAGTTTGACGCGAGAAACTGCACGAATGTGATGTGCGGATCGCGGCAACTTCGACGTTCTTGGTGCGGGGATTGTGAACCAGTGCTTGTAGAGTTGAAAATCCGAGCGAATGGCAGCCATCGCACCAATGTTGGTAGAAAAACAGAACTCTATGGTGCGCACCGAGCTCTTTCAGGTGAGGGGTGGCGCTCCTTTTCGTCAGCATCGATCCAGTACGGGACCGGGAGTTCGGGGGCAGGTTGTCCTTCCATACTCTGGGGTCATGTCTGTGCTCGCGATCCTGATTGCCGCGAGGTGCAGGCCGTCGGCCGCTGTCTCGCGACCCCTCAGGGCAGCCTGCGTTATCGCCGCGAAATTCTTCGGTAAAGCTATGATCTGGATAATCGCGTGTATTATAGGTGTCTGATGATTGCAGCGTGAAGACGTCTTCGCGGCGGCCGAGAGTTCCGCTCGAGCGAATCCTCGTGAACGAGCGCCGCACTCTGGCCGCAGGACCCAGGCGTGCCTCAGCCGTTCCGATAACGGTGGGCTATCAACTCCATGGCGAGAGGTGATTTTTCTTTCAACCGGCTTGAACTCAATCTGCAACCATCGTCGCCCGCGCACGTGTACGGGCCGACGTCAGCGTTCTGTTTACGATCGCAGGCCAGGAGGCCCGACATGCAGATCAGAGAGACAATTGACAAACCCTCCACAGTCTCGCCGAAAGCCCGTCTGAGGATGTTATCGTGTTCGTGGACAGCGCCGGGGTCCCCCCGAGCGCAGCACATGGCGAAGTTGCGAGCCTCATTGCGAACCATTCCGGTGTGGCTTGTGATCGAGGCCACCTCCGGACGAAAGCAGTCGCGGGATCGCGGCGGGCGAACGCCGGGGCTCGTCCGAGCCCTCGTATCATCGTCCCGCTCCCTTTGGATGCCCGAGCTCAACCTGCGCTCAATTGACCCGTTGGTGACAATCCCGTCTTAGTTCAGCTGAAATGCACAAAGGCCGAAAGGAGTGAACAGTGCCTTGCCGCTTGGAAAGTTACGGGTCTGACAAGGCCCTGCGATGTCCAGTCTGTGAGGGCAAGTTTGGTCTCGTCCGGCATTATTCGTGGCGAACGCCGCTTTGCTCCAGGAAGTCCGTCGATCCCTTGAAGGCGCGCCGCCAAAGTAACCACAATTGGATGGGCTGGTTCCAAATCACTTTCGACCAGTCGCCCGAAAACCGCGCGAGGGCGTCATGACGCTTCAGATCTCACAACGAGGCAAGGAGTATTTGAAGACAGCGCGGACCTTGCTTCGCCCTGCCAAAATCATGATGGACCAAGCTATTGCGGCTCAACTTAAGGCTCTTGCCGACTACTACGAGCGGCGAACCGAGAAGCAATACCCTAAATAACCCACGTGCAATAGAAGATAGACCGGCAGAAATGTAGATCTCCTCGCAACAACTCGCGTTGTGGAGTCCGGTCATTGGGAGCATCACACTATTCTCATCGCTTCTGCTCTGATCAATGCATTTACATTCCCAGGCTTGCGGCGGGTCCACGTTAAACAGCGATGTTAACGCCGCTCGCGCCTACGCAGCCTCATTCTATGAGTCCGAGGTGCTGCGGCAGGCTCCTGCTGGCCGCGTCGACCACGCGCTGGCGTTAACTGCGCTCGATTCCGTGATCAACGCTTTCCAAGGGCTGTTGGCGACGAAATCCGGCGGTTGACCATCACTATTCTCTGACAATGACGATGCACGAGGTCTGCAGATGATCATCTTCCCGCTTATGACCACCTGGATGTGGTTTGAGGTCGCCATAGCGGTTCAGTCACTCTTCAAGGATACACTCCGCAAGCTGGCCGCTGGACCGACCGTCTTCATCTGCGACGAGTGCGTCGAGCTCTGCATGGACATCATCCGTGAGGCGAACAGGTCCTCGCTGGTGAAGTCGCGCGACGGTATTCCGACGCCGAAGGAGATCTGCAAGGTGCTGGACGACTACGTGATCGGCCAGAGCCATGCGAAGAAGGTTCTCTCGGTCGCGGTGCACAATCACTACAAGCGCCTCAACCACCAGACCAAGCACAACGACGTCGAGCTCGCGAAGTCGAACATCCTGCTGATCGGTCCGACCGGCTCGGGCAAGACGCTGCTCGCGCAAACGCTCGCCCGCATCCTGGACGTGCCCTTCACGATGGCTGACGCGACGACGCTGACCGAGGCGGGCTACGTCGGTGAGGACATCGAGAACATCATCCTGAAGCTGCTCCAGGCCGCCGACTACAATGTCGAGCGCGCGCAGCGCGGCATCGTCTACATCGACGAGATCGACAAGATCAGCCGCAAGTCCGACAATCCGTCG
>NZ_JBANBJ010000137.1:0-9650 GCF_059803515.1 Bradyrhizobium sp. UFLA05-125
GCGATCGTCGGTGCCGGCATGGGCGGGCTTGCCACCGCCGCGGCGCTCCGGCGCGTCGGCATCGATGCCATGGTCTACGAGCAGGCGTCGCAATTTGCCCGCATCGGCGCCGGCATCCAGGTCGGCTGCAACGCGATGAAAGTGTTGCGCGCGCTCGGGCTGGAAGCGCGTATGCGCGATTGCTCCTTTTATCCACGCTCCTGGAACAACCGCGACTGGCAGAGCGGCGACGTCAAGTTCGACATGATCTTCGGTGAGAGCGCCGAGCAGAAATTTGGCGCGCCCTATCTGCTCGCGCATCGCGGCGATCTGCATGCGGCGCTCGCCAGCCTCGTTCCCGCCGAATGCATCAGGCTCAATCACAAGCTGGTCGGTCTCGATGAGAGCGCCGAAGGCGTGAGGCTCACGTTCGCGAATGGCACGAGCGCTATCGCCGATGCCGTGGTCGGCGCGGACGGCGTGCATTCGCTGGTGCGCGACATCCTGTTCGACACGGCGCCAGTCAGGTTCACCGGCCGTATCGCCTATCGCACCACCTATCCCGCGTCATTGCTCGGCGGCGAGAAGATCGACGACTGCACCAAATGGTGGGGGGAGGACCGTCACATCGTCATCTACTACGTCAAGCCGGACCGCAGCGAAGTCTATCTCGTCACCAGCCAGCCGGAGCCGGATTTCCGCATCGAGTCCTGGTCGGCGAAGGGCGACGTGCGGGACCTGCGCGCATCGTTCGAAGGATTTCATCCGCAGGTCGCGCAGGTGCTCGCCGCGTGTCCCGACGTGCACAAATGGGCGATCATGGACCGCGATGCGCTCGAGTGCTGGTCGGACGGCAAGGTCACGCTGCTCGGCGACGCCTGCCATCCGATGACGCCCTATATGGCGCAGGGGGCGGCAATGGCGATCGAGGATGCCGCCGTGCTGTCGCGCTGTTTGGATGGCGTCGAGCGGGAGGGCGTGGCAAACGCGTTTCGCCGCTTCGAAGCGACCCGCAAGGAACGAACCACGCGGGTGCAGGAGACCTCGCGCGCCAACATCTGGCTGAAGGAGCGAACCGATACGAGCTGGGTCTATGGCTACGACGCCTGGCAGGTGCCGCTGGCGGCGTGAGCGTGAGATGCCTCGCGCGTGCGCTCGCGCTTCTCGGCTTCGGCGACCGCACGCTGCGCAGCCGGCGGCAGCGGCTTCGGGTCCTGAGGGACGTTGACGATCTTGTCGCTGCCCGTGGCCATCCGGCTCAGCCGTTTCGTGTTATCGATCGCGACCGAGAGATCGTAGACGAAATCGATCACGGTAAACAGGGCATTCAAGAAGGAGTCGACCATGGGGTCCGCGGGGGTGGCAATGTCCCCATTTTGGGTCGCTGCCGGCCTCGATCCGGTTCAACGTCCTCGTGTCCTAAAAGAAGGCACAATTTTATTGAGCTGAGCGCTCGTCCAGCGCGGCCAGCCGCTCCGCTTCCGTGATGTCCTCGATTGTGTTCGCATTGAAGAACGGATCGAGCGGTTGAACCGGCCATGTCACCGTGGCGAGCGGATATCGCGCGGTCCAGCGGTCGATCTTCCTGATATCTTCCACGACGAGGGCTTGGCGCAATTCGTCGCGCAAGGCGACGCGCCACAACCCGATCACCGGATGCGACTGCTCGCCGGAGGCGGCGACGGCGAGCTGTGCATTCTCTGCCGCGCGCGCCGCCTGCAACCGCGTGACGAGATCGCGCGGCAGGAACGGGCAGTCACCGGCAGCGCTCAGCACCCATTCGATGCCGGGCCGGTTCGCCGCGGTCCAGTCGAGTGCGGCGAGAATGCCGGCGAGCGGTCCGGGAAAGCCGGGCACGTCATCGGCGACGACGGTCAATCCGAATGCTGAAAAGCGCGAAGGCTCGCCATTGGCGTTGAGGATCAGCCCATCACATTGCGGCTTCAGGCGCGCGATTACGCGCTCCAGAATGGTGCGGCCGCCGATCGTGCGCATTGGCTTGTCGCCGCCGCCCATGCGTCGCGCCAGGCCGCCTGCGAGCAGCACGCCTACGGTCGGCGGAATCTCAGTCGTCACCACCCTCACCCTTGCGCTTGTGCTTGGCCGACTCCTCCTCGACGTAAGCGAGGTTCTGGTCGTAGACGATGCGTTCCTCGCCCGCGAGCGCGATGAAGCGCTTGCCGCGGGTCCGCCCGATCAGCGTCAGTCCGACCTGGCGGGCGAGATCGACGCCCCAGGCCGTGAAGCCCGAGCGCGACACCAGTATGGGGATGCCCATCCGCACCGTCTTGATCACCATCTCCGAGGTGAGCCGGCCCGTGGTGTAGAGGATCTTGTCGGATGCCTCGACGCCGTGGCGGTACATCCAGCCCGCGATCTTGTCGACGGCGTTGTGGCGGCCGACATCCTCGGTGTAGCAGAGCGGCGTGCCCTCCTTGCACAGCACGCAGCCATGGATCGCGCCGGCCTCGAGATAGAGCGAGGGCATGGTGTTGATGGTCTGCGTCATCTCGTACAGCCAGGAGGTTCGCAGCTCGGCCTTCGGCAGGGCCACGCTCTCCACCGCTTCCAGCAGGTCGCCGAACGCGGTGCCCTGGGCGCAGCCCGAGGTTTGCGTGCGCTTCTTCAGCTTCGCCTCGAAATTGGTGTGATGTGAGGTGCGCACCACCACGACCTGGAGATCGTCGTCATATTCCACCTCGGCGACGGCGTCGCTGTATTTCAGCATGTTCTGGTTGAGGAGATAACCGAGCGCCAGATACTCCGGATAATCGCCGATCGTCATCATGGTGACGATCTCCTGGGAGTTGAGATAAAGCGTCAGCGGCCGCTCCATCGGCACCCTGGTCTCGACCCTCGCGCCTGCCTGGTCGACGCCGACGACGCTCTGCGTCAGGCGCGGATCGTTCGGGTTCGGGACGATCAAGGGCACCGGGGCTTTGTCGATCTTCATCATGGGCGCGACGTTAGCATGACATTCGGCTCAGGCCGATATAAGCATGGAAAGGAATGGGCAAAATGCCTCCCTCGCATTGCGAGCGAAGCGAAGCAATCCAGACTGCTCTACGCGGACATCCTGGATTGCCTGGTCGCTTCGCTCCTCGTAATGACGGGGGAAGTTGGAGGTTCCATCGGCTATCGAGCCGCTGGCGGAGATCGAACTGGAATGAAAATCATCGGCCTTGCGGGATGGAGCGGAGCGGGCAAGACCACGCTGTTGACGCGGCTGATTCCGCATTTCAACGCGCAAGGCTTGCGCGTCTCCGTGATCAAGCACGCCCATCACCAGTTCGACGTCGATGTACCCGGCAAGGATTCCTGGCGCCATCGCGAGGCGGGTGCGGCCGAGGTGCTGGTGTCCTCGGCAAATCGATGGGCGCTGATGCATGAGCTGCGGGGAGCAGCGGAGCCGCGGTTGCCGGAACTGCTCGCCAAGCTGTCGGCGGTCGACCTCGTCGTGGTCGAGGGTTTCAAGCGCGAACCGCATCGCAAGATCGAGGTGCATCGCGCTGTCAACGGCAAGCCGCTACTGTTTCCCGACGATCCCGGCATTGTCGGGATTGCGACCGACGTTGCGGTTGAAACCAGGCTGCCGACGGTCCATCTCGATGATATCCCAGCGGTGGCCGCGCTCCTCTTGCGCTCCGCGATGACGGCCGACGAGGCGATGGCGAAGAGCGCGCTCGCGCGCTGACGAGGAGTATCATGGCGCAACTGTCCGACGATTGCTTTGCATTCGGTGGACCGATGATGTCGGTCGACGATGCCGTCAGCCTGATCGCGGCCCGCGTCAACGCGATCGCCGACATCGAGACCGTGGCGCTGGTCGATGCAGACGGGCGCATGCTCGCGCATGACATCGCGGCGCCACTGCCGCTGCCGCCGTTCACCAATTCCGCAGTCGACGGCTATGCGGTGCGCAATGCGGACCTGCCGCAAGTGAAGGAAACAGCGTTTCCGCTCGACGGTCGTATCTCGGCCGGCAGTGCCGCCGATCATCCGATCAAGCCCGGCCATACTGTACGCATCTTCACCGGGGCGCCGATGCCGCACGGGGCCGAGACCGTCTTCATGCAGGAGGATGTGCGTATCGAAGACAGCGGAGACGTCGTGCTGCCGCCTGGGCTGAAGCCGGGCGCAAACGTCAGGCCCGCCGGCGAGGACATTCCGCAAGGTCACGTCGCTTTGCGCGCCGGTCAGCGCTTGCGGCCGCAACACGTCGCGCTGGCCGCCGCCTTCGGCTTGACCGCGCTCGACGTCATCAGGCGCATTCGTGTCGCGGTGTTCTCGACCGGTGACGAATTGGCCTCGCCCGGCGAGTCGCGCGCGCCTTCGCAACTCTTCGACTCCAACCGCTTCATGCTGATGGCGATGCTACGCCGGCTCGGCTGCGAGGTCTCTGATCTCGGCATCTTGCGCGACCAGCAAGCCTCGCTCGCGGGCGGGCTGAAGGGGGTTGCAGGCCGGCATGACCTGATCCTCACCACCGGTGGCGTGTCGACCGGCGAGGAGGATCACGTCAAGGCCGCGGTCGAGAGCATAGGCACGCTGGTGTTGTGGCGGATGGCGATCAAGCCGGGCCGACCGGTCGCCATGGGCATCATCGGCGGCACGCCTCTGATCGGCTTGCCCGGCAATCCCGTCGCGAGCTTCGTCACCTTCGTCCATGTGGTGCGACCGACGGTGCTGGCGCTCGCAGGCGGCCTGCCGGAGCCGCTGCTTCCGATTCCCGTGCGGGCGGCCTTCACTTACAAGAAGAAGGAGGGCCGGCGCGAATATGTCCGGGTCTCCTTGCGCAAGGCCGAGGACGGCGTGCTCGAGGCCATCAAGTTTCCGCGCGAAGGGGCAGGGCTTCTGTCCTCACTGGTCGAGACGGACGGGCTGGTCGAACTCGGCGAGGCGGTGACGCGGGTTCAGCCGGGCCAGAGCATTGGATTTCTGTCCTATGCGAACATGGTCTGACCCGCGTTGACGCCTTCGGCTCGCCCCGCCATGTTGCCATCATGACCAGAACGACACTCGATCTTACCGGGCTGAAATGCCCGTTGCCGGCCTTGAAGACCCGCAAGGCGCTGAAACCGTTGCGGGCAGGGGACCAACTCGAAGTTTACTGCACGGACCCCCTTTCGGTGATCGACATTCCGAATCTGGTCCGGGAGACCGGTGACAAAGTCGAAATCACCGAGCGCAACGATGCGCGGATCGTCTTCTTGATAGAGAAGGCAAATGCGCCAATAGAAACCATCAATGGTGCGCCGCGTTCTTAGCGCCGTCACCTCGCTGATACCGACCATTTGTCTATCGACATCGATCGGCGCTTCTGTCCCAATTGGTTTTATCTGTGGGGACGCGGAGGTTGACTCGCGCCCGCGATACGCGGAACAAGCTGGTTGATGCGAAGCCACGCCGCGTGGTGTTGGGCATAGACCCCGACTCGAGGGGTTAGACTTCTCGAATGTGCGTCGTGATCCTGGCGTGCGTCGAAACATTGTGCGGAGCAGCAGGGACGGCTGCGCCGCAACGGGCTGAGGACAAGGATCGTAGCAGCAGGTTTGCTCAGAAGGGCGGCCTGCAGGGGAGGATTTGTATGGCTACAGTTGAAAGCGCTGGAAGACTGTCAGGCGCTGGCGCGGGATTTCTCGATCGCGAGCGCACGATCGCCACGGCCGGCTTCAATCGCTGGCTGGTGCCGCCGGCAGCACTTTGCATCCATCTGTGCATCGGCATGGCCTACGGCTTCTCGGTGTTCTGGCTGCCGCTGTCGCGCGCGATCGGGCTGACCGCGCCTAAAGCGTGCCCAGACATTTCATTGTGGCAGGAGCTCTTCACCACCACTTGCGACTGGAAGGTCGCAAGCCTGGGGTGGATGTACACGCTGTTCTTCGTCGTGCTCGGCGTTTCGGCGGCGCTTTGGGGCGGCTGGCTCGAGCGAGCCGGGCCGCGCAAGGCCGGGTTCGTTGCAGCACTGTGCTGGTGCGGCGGTCTCGTGCTCGGCGCCATCGGCATCTATGTCCATCAGCTCTGGATCATGTGGCTCGGTTCGGGCGTGATCGGCGGCGTCGGCCTCGGCCTCGGCTACATCTCACCGGTCTCGACGCTGGTGAAATGGTTCCCCGACCGCCGCGGCATGGCGACCGGCATGGCGATCATGGGATTTGGTGGTGGCGCCATGATCGGCGCGCCGCTGGCGAACTGGCTGATGGATCAGTTCAAGTCGCCGACCTCGGTCGGCGTCTGGGAAACCTTCCTCACCATGGGCGCGATCTATTTCGTCTTCATGATGATCGGCGCGTTCCGCTATCGCCTGCCGCCGACGGGTTGGAAGCCGGAAGGCTGGACGCCGCCGAGCGAGAAGAAGACGATGATCTCCGAGCATCACGTCCATCTCGACAACGCGCACAAGACGCCGCAGTTCTGGCTGATCTGGTGGGTGCTGTGCTTGAACGTCTCGGCCGGCATCGGCGTGATCGGAATGGCTTCGCCGATGCTCCAGGAAATCTTCGCCGGCAAGCTGATCGGTCTGCCGGACGTCGGCTTCAACGCGCTCAATCCGGCCCAGAAGGCGCAGATCGCGGCGATCGCCGCCGGCTTTGCGGGCCTGTTGTCGCTGTTCAACATCGGCGGCCGCTTCTTCTGGGCCTCGCTGTCGGACTATATCGGCCGCAAGAACACCTACTACACGTTCTTCATCCTCGGCATCGTGCTGTACGCGCTGGCGCCGACATTTGCTGCGACCGGCAACAAGCTGCTCTTCGTGCTCGGCTTCGGCATCATCCTGTCGATGTATGGCGGCGGCTTCGCGACCGTGCCGGCCTATCTCGCCGACATGTTCGGCACCCAGTTCGTCGGCGCGATCCATGGCCGTCTGCTGACGGCCTGGTCGACCGCAGGCATCATTGGTCCCGTGGTCGTGAACTACCTGCGCGAGTTCCAGCTCGCCGCCGGCGTGCCGCGCGACCAGCTCTATAACTCGACCATGTATATCCTGTGCGCGATGCTGGTCGCGGGCCTGATCTGCAACTACCTGGTCAAGCCGGTGGATTCGAAGTGGTACATGAGCGAAGCGGAAGTGGCGAAGCTCCAGGCTGCAACGGCCGGTGCCAACGCGGGGCAGACCGGTTCGTTCGGGATCGGTACTGGTGGTCTCGACGGCAAGGCCGCGCTGTTCTGGCTGTTCGTCGGCGTTCCCCTCGCCTATGGCGTGTGGATGACGCTGCTCAGCGCGGTCAAAATCTTCTGATCGCAACCGACACCGCCGCGGGATGCCGTCACGGTGTTCCGCGGCGCTCGCCTTTCTGAACGATCATGATGGGACTTAAGGGGGATTTCATGCTTCGCACCCGTATCTGCCTTGCCGCCGTGCTTCTGGCTGTCGGCCTTCATGCCGCGTCGGCACAGACCGCCACGGCGCCCGCAACGTCGGCACCTGCCGCGACCACCGAAGCCAAGCCACCCGGCAGGATCAAGCTCACCATCCAGAAGCTGAAGCAGATGAAGGCCACCTGGGCGGCCAACAAGCCCAAGCTCAAGGTCTGTCGGGCCGAGGTCAAGGCCAAGGGTCTTATCGGCGATGATCGATGGTTCTACATTCAGGACTGCATGAGCAAGACCTGAGGCCGAGAGGCCACCGGATACAACTAAAGAGGGGCATGGAGCTTGGGCTACGTGCCCCTTAAATGCTTGTAAGGCCTGACTAATCGGGATCAACTATTTGCTTGGCATCTGGTATGCCAATGGGTTAATTTGGAGCCGTTCTAAGAGTAGGGACCAAGACGCAGCGATGAGCCACGACGTGCACCAGGTCCGTTCGTTCGAACATCCGGGCGAGGGACGGAAACGAGCCAAGGCCACGCCCAAGGGGCGGCAGGTCGACCCGACCGCCGCCCATGAGATCGAGCAATTGCTTGGCGACAGGCCGCGGCGGCGTGACCTGCTCATCGAATATCTCCACCTGGTCCAGGACAAGTATCACCAGATCTCGGCCGCGCATCTTGCAGCGCTGGCCGACGAGATGAAGCTCGCCTTTGCCGAGGTGTTCGAGACCGCGACCTTTTATGCGCATTTCGACGTCGTGAAGGAGGGTGAGCCCGACATCGCGCCGCTCACCATCCGTGTCTGCGATTCCCTGACCTGCGCAATGATGGGCGGCGAGAAGCTGCTCGAGGACCTCCAGGGCGCGAGCGGCCCCGGCATCCGCGTCGTGCGCGCGCCCTGTGTCGGCCGCTGCGACACCGCGCCTGCAGCCGAGGTCGGCCACAACTTCGTCGACCACGCCACCGTCGGCAACGTGCTGGCCGCCGCGAAGGCCGGCGACACCCACGCGCATCTGCCGAAATATATCGAGCACGATGCCTATGTCGCAGCTGACGGCTACAAGCTTCTCAATCGCCTGCGCTCGGGGGAGCTTTCGAAGGAAGATCTGCTGAAGGCGCTCGACGATGCGTCGCTGCGCGGCCTTGGCGGCGCGGGCTTTCCGACGGGGCGCAAATGGCGCGCGGTGCTAGGGGAGCCCGGTCCGCGGCTGATGGCGATCAATGGCGACGAGGGCGAGCCCGGCACGTTCAAGGATCGCTATTATCTCGAGAGCGATCCGCATCGCTTCATCGAGGGCATGCTGATCGGCGCGCATGTTGTGCAGGCCTCAGATGTCTACATCTATCTGCGCGACGAATATCCTGCCGCGCGCGAGATTTTGGAGCGCGAGATCGCAAGACTGCCCGCGGGCGGCCCGACGCTGCACATGCGGCGCGGGGCGGGTGCCTACATCTGCGGTGAAGAGTCCTCGCTGCTCGAAAGCATCGAGGGCAAGCGCGGCCTGCCGCGGCACAAGCCGCCTTATCCGTTCCAGGTCGGCCTGTTCGGCCTGCCAACGCTGATCAACAATATCGAGACGTTGTGGTGGGTGCGCGACATCGTCGAGAAGGGCGCCGACTGGTGGAAGAGCCACGGCCGTCATGAGCGCCATGGCCTGCGCAGCTTCTCGGTCTCGGGTCGTGTCAAGAATCCCGGTATGAAGCTCGCGCCCGCTGGGATTACCGTGCGCGAATTGATCGACGAACATTGTGGCGGCATGGCCGACGGCGATACCTTTTACGCTTATCTTCCGGGTGGCGCGTCCGGCGGTATCCTGCCGGCGTCGATGGACGACATTCCGCTCGATTTCGGCACGCTGGAAAAATACGGCTGCTTCATCGGATCAGCCGCGATCGTGATCCTGTCGCAAAAGGACAGCGTCAGGTCCGCCGCGCTGAACCTGATGAAGTTCTTCGAGGACGAGAGCTGCGGCCAGTGCACGCCGTGCCGAGTCGGAACCCAGAAGGCGGCACTCTTGATGCAGCGGCCGGTCTGGAACCGCGCCCTGCTGGACGAATTGAGCCAGGCGATGCGCGATGCCTCGATCTGCGGGCTCGGACAGGCAGCATCGAATCCGCTCACAACCGTGATCAAATATTTCCCTGACGAGTTCAAGGAAGCGGCCGAATGACCAAGATTACGTTCGAGCTCGATGGCAAGCAGGTCGAAGCCAAACACGGCGAGACCATCTGGCAAGTCGCAAAACGCCAGGGCCGCGATATCCCGCATCTCTGCTATTCACCGGCGCCCGACTACCGGCCCGACGGTAATTGCCGCGCCTGCATGGTCGAAATCGAGGGCGAGCGCGTGCTTGCTGC
>NZ_JBANBJ010000138.1:0-9116 GCF_059803515.1 Bradyrhizobium sp. UFLA05-125
CCCCGATTGTGTGCCGATGGGCATCTCGCTCCAGCCCCCCGGCCGGTGCGCTCCCTCCCCCGCCTTCCCCCACAAGGGGGGAGGGAGCGCACCGGCCGGGGGGCTGGAGCGAGATGCCCATCGGCACACAATCGGGGACACCCCATGACCGCCCTCTCCGCCCTGATTCGTCGCGACGTCCGGATTGCGCTGCGCGTTGGCGGCGGGGCGCTCATCGGGGTGCTGTTTTTCCTGACCGTCGTGGTGCTGATGCCGTTTGCGGTGGGGCCGGATCTGGCGCTGTTGTCGCGGCTGGGGCCGGCAATCCTGTGGCTGGGCGCGCTGCTGGCGAGCCTGCTCACCCTCGACCGTCTCTTCATGGCCGACCATGAGGATGGCTCGCTCGACCTGATCACGATGAGCCGGACGCCACTGGAACTCGCCTGCGCCGCCAAGGCGCTGGCGCATTGGCTGGCCGCCGGCCTGCCGCTGATCGTCGCAACCCCCGTGCTGGGGCTGCTGCTCAATCTCGACATGGTTGCAACCGGCGCGGTGGCCCTGACGCTGCTGGCGGGAACACCGGCGCTGACCTTCACCGGCATGATCGGCGCTGCGCTGGCGGTGACGCTACATCGCGGCGGTCTGTTGATGGCCGTTCTCGTGCTGCCGCTGTCGATTCCGGTGCTGATCTTCGGGGTCGCGGCCTCGCAGGCGGCGATCGTCGGACCAATGTCATTCGGCGCGCCATTTTCGATCCTGTGCGCGCTGTCGCTCGTCAGCCTGGTCATCGGCCCCTTTGCGGCCGCCGCAAGCCTCCGGCACGGACTCGACTGATCTTGACCCCGATCAACTTTCGCTTCGCACTTTCGTGCTGATTGCCTGCGGCCCCTCGCCATGATTATCAGGTGACCATGACACTGATCGACCTTGCCAACCCCTCGCGGTTCCTTGCGCTGACGGCGCGCGTGCTGCCGTGGCTTGCGGGGGCGACCCTGATTCTGCTCGCGCTGGGCCTCTATCAATCGGCGCTGGCGCCCGACGACTATCAGCAGGGTGCCACCGTGAAAATCATGTTCATCCACGTGCCAAATGCCTGGCTGTCGATGTTCGTCTGGGGCGTGATGAGCGTGGCATCGCTCGGCACGCTGGTGTGGCGGCATCCGCTCGCCGACGTCGCCGCGAAAGCGGCCGCGCCCATCGGCGCCGCCTTCACCTTCCTCGCGTTGCTGACCGGCTCGCTATGGGGCCGGCCGATGTGGGGCACCTATTGGGAATGGGACGCCCGGCTGACCTCGGTGCTGATCCTGTTCCTGATGTATCTCGGCCTGATGGCGCTGTGGCGCGCAGTGGACGATCCCTCGCGCGCGGCGCGTGCCGCAGCGGTGCTGACGCTGGTCGGCGCGATCAACCTGCCGATCATCAAGTTCTCGGTCGACTGGTGGAACACGCTACACCAGCCGGCCTCGGTGATGCGCATGGGCGGTTCGACGCTCGACAAATCGTTCCTGATTCCGCTGCTCGTGATGGCGGTCGCGTTCACGCTTTTGTTCGTCACGCTGCATCTGGCGGCAATGCGCAACGAGATATTGCGCCGCCGCGTCCGCTCCCTGCAAATGATGCAGGCGAGCCGCATAGCGTTTTCGAGCGAGTTGAGCGCCAGTTCGCGTGAAGAAAAAAAAGAAGCTGGGGCCGCATAACATGTCGCTCGGCCCGTACGCGTCCTTCATCGTGACGTCCTATCTCGCGGTAGCCATCGTGGTGGCGATCCTGATCGGCTGGATCATGATCGATTATCGCAACCAGGCAGCGCGTCTGCGTGAGCTGGACAGAAGCGGCGTCACCCGCCGCTCGGGCCGCAGCGCGACGGAGCTGCGATGAGCGAGCACTCGACCTCCGCCACGCCGCCGCGACGCAGCCTCCTGGTGTTGCTGCCGCTGATCGCCTTCACCGGCCTTGCGCTACTGTTCTGGTTCCGGCTCGGCAGCGGCGATCCCTCGCGCATCCCCTCGGCGCTGATCGGCCGGCCGGCGCCGCAGACCACGCTGCCACAGCTCGATGGGCTGCAAGCTGGCGGCGCACAGGTGCCGGGGCTCGACCCGGCCGCGTTCATGGGCAAGGTCAGCCTGGTCAACGTCTGGGCATCCTGGTGCGTGCCCTGTCACGACGAGGCGCCGCTCTTGACAGAGCTAGCCAAGGACAAGCGCTTCCAGCTCGTCGGCATCAACTACAAGGATACGCCCGACAATGCGCGGCGCTTCCTCGGCCGCTACGGCAATCCATTCGGCGTCGTCGGCACTGATACCAACGGCCGCGCCTCGATCGAATGGGGCGTCTACGGCGTGCCCGAGACCTTCGTCGTCGGACGCGAAGGCAAGATCGTCTACAAGCTGGTCGGACCGATCACGCCGGAGAATCTGCAAACGGTGCTGCTGCCGCAGATCGAGAAGGCGTTGAAGGTGGGAAGCTGACGCGTCATCGGTGCCAGCCCGCATACCGCCGTCATGCCCCGGCTTGACCGGGACATCCAGTACGCCGCGGCTTATCGCTTCATCACGGACGTCTCGGAGTACTGGATCGCCGATCAAGTCGGGCGATGACAGTCGAGTGTACGGCGTGCGCTTCAATCCACGTCGTGGAGAGACATCACCCCTTCCGCACATCTCCTGCTTCGGCCTCGCTCGCTTCCAGCGACACCGGTGCGATGTGATAGCGCTTGGTCAGCGGCATCTGTGCGATGGCAAAGATCATCGTCAGCGGCGTCACGCCGAAAACCTTGAAGTTGACCCAGAAGTCCGTGGTCTGGGTGCGCCAGACGATTTCGTTGAGTACCGCCATGCCGGCGAAGAACAGCGCCCAGCGGAAGGTCAGGATGCGCCAGCCCTGTGGCGTCAGGTTGAACATCTGATCGAACATGATGGCGATGAAGGAGCGACCGAACAGCAGCCCGCCGCCGAGCACCGCTGCGAACAGGCCGTAGATGATGGTCGGCTTGACCTTGATGAAGGTCTCGTCGTGCAGCACCAGCGTCAGCGTGCCGAACACCAGCACGATCGCGCCGGTGACCAGCGCCATGATCGGCACGTGGCGCGTCACCATATAGGAGGCGATTATCGCCGCGACGATCGCGACCATGAAGGCGCCGGTCGCGGCGAACAGATTGAACCTCGAATTCACGAAGAAAAACACGAGCAGCGGGCCGAGCTCGGTTGCCAGCTTGAACAGCGGATGCGGCTGGGACTTGTCCATTTCAACTCTCAATTCCGGCGATCGCGCGGGCGAAATCGCGCGCGGTGAACGGCGCGAGATCGTCGACGCCTTCGCCGACGCCGATGAAATGCACCGGCAGTTTGAATTTCTCGGCAAGCGCCACCAGAATGCCGCCGCGCGCGGTGCCGTCGAGCTTCGTCATCACCAGGCCCGTAACACCGGCCGTGCGGTGGAATGCCTCGACCTGTGACAGCGCGTTCTGGCCTACGGTGGCATCCAGGACCAGCAGCACTGCATGCGGCGCCGAGGCATCGACCTTGCGGATCACGCGCACGACCTTTTCGAGCTCGTTCATCAGCTCGGACTTGTTCTGCAAGCGGCCTGCGGTATCGATCAGGAGCACGTCGATCGCCTGCTCCTTCGCGGCCGTCAGCGCATTGAAAGCGAGGCTTGCCGAATCCGAGCCTTGCGCGCCAGATATGACCGGCGTCCTGGTGCGCTCGCCCCAGACCTTGAGCTGCTCGATTGCGGCTGCGCGAAACGTGTCGCCGGCCGCCAGCATCACCTTGCGGCCTTCGGAGGCGAATTTCGCGGACAGCTTGCCGATGGTCGTGGTCTTGCCGGAGCCGTTGACGCCGACCACGAGGATGACGAAGGGCTTTTTCGTCGCATCGATCGCGAGCGCCCTGGCGACCGGAACCAGCACCTTCTCGACCTCGGTGGCGACGACGTCCTTCACCTCGTCCGGCGAGATCGCCTTGTCATAGCGCCCCGCACCGACCGCGTCCGCGATGCGCACCGAAACCTCGGTGCCGAGGTCGGCGCGCAGCAGCACGTCCTCGATGTCGTCGAGCATGGCGCGGTCGAGCTTGCGCTTGGTGACGAGGTCGGCGACCGCGGTCCCGAGCGAGGCCGACGTGCGCTTCAGCCCGTTGGACAGGCGGCGCCACCAGCTCAGTTTAGGGGTGTCAGTGGTATCGTTCATGGTGGCGTGTTAGCCGTTCCGGCTCCTAAACGAAAGTCTTCAACGAAAGTCCTGATATTGCTCGATGTTCCCGAACTGACATCAGACGAAATCATGGCGCGCGTGCTTCACCGCGACGGGTTGATGCTGGTGATCGACAAGCCGGCCGGCCTTCCCGTGCATCGCGGCCCGAAGGGCGGAGCGAACCTGGAAGCCTCGTTCGATGCGCTGCGATTCGGCCTGCCACGACCGCCGGTGCTCGCCCACCGGCTGGACAAGGACACTTCCGGCTGCCTCGTGCTTGGGCGCCATCGCAAGGCGACCGCTTCGCTCGGCCTGCTGTTCAAGCACGGCAAGATCGGCAAGACCTATTGGGCCGTGGTCGAGGGCGGGCCGGCCGAGGACGAAGGCACCATTGACCTGCCGCTCGGCCGCCTCAATGCCGAGCGCGGCTGGTGGCAGAAGCCGGACCCGGAAGGCCAGAAGGCGATCACCAACTGGAAGGTGATGGGCCGGGGCGAGGGCCTGACCTGGGTCGCCATGGAACCGGTTACCGGCCGCACCCATCAGTTGCGGGTGCATTGCGCGGCGCAGGGCTGGCCGATCGTCGGCGACAACATCTACGGCAATGGCCCGCGCTTCGGCGAGCCACGGCTGCATCTGCATTCGCGCGAAATCGTGGTCCCGATCTCCCGCAACAAGGAGCCAGTGCGCGTGGTCGCACCCGCGCCGCCGCACATACAGGACCGGCTCAGGACCTGCGGCTGGAACGGGGAATAGCGCCGCTGTCGTTCACCTCTCCCGCTTGCGGGAGAGGTCGCGCCAAAGGCGAGGGTGAGGGCTTTCTCCTCTTGGGGGTTCTCGGTTGCGGAAACACCCTCTCCCCAGCCCTCTCCCGCAAGCGGGAGAGGGAGCGCAGTTCCTCCGCGGCGGCCTCTCGCTGAAGCACGGCGCCGCCACCTTCTCGATGGTTTACGAAACGTTCAGTGCTCGCCTCTAATGATAACGGTTGCTTAGAACAAGCTTCTTCGAACCGGCTCAGGACGAGCAACGCTTCATGCCGCAGGCCCAGCCATCGATCATCGCCGAAGTCGAGGGTGCGATTCGCGCCGGCTCGGACGAGAAGCGCCTGGAAACGGCGCGGCGCGTCACCGACCTGTTCCTGTCCTCCGCCGGCAGCTTCAATGACGAGCAGATCGCACTGTTCGACGACGTGCTCGGGCGGCTGATCAAGACCATCGAGCTGCGCTCGATCGCCGACATGGGCGCGCGCGTCGCGCTCGCCGAGATCAGCGCGCAGCTTGCACCGATCGCGCAAGCGCCGCCATCGGTAATCCGCCGCCTTGCCGGCAATGACGAGATCAGGATCGCCGGCCCGGTGCTTCAGGAATCGGCGCGCCTCGATGAGGCCGAATTGCTCAACATTGCGGTGACCAAGGGCGAGCAGCATCTGCTCGCGGTCGCCGGACGCTGGTGGCTGAAGGAAATCGTCACCGACGCGCTGCTGGCGCGCCGCTATCCGAGCGTCAGCCGGCGGCTTGCCGCCAATCCCGGTGCCCGGCTGTCCGCGAGCGGCTTTGCCGTCATCGTCGGACAGGCCGAACAGGACCCCGAACTGACCGTGAGCGTGGGCGTGCGCGTCGATCTGCCCTCGGACCTGCGCCGAGAGCTGCTGCGCTCGGCGACGGACGCGGTTCGCACGCGCCTGTTGTCGCGCGCCCCGCCGCATCTGTTCGAGGAGATCCAGAACGCAATCGCAAGCGTCGCCACCGGCGTCGATCGCGAGATGTCGGGGATCCGTGATTTCGTTGGCGCCAAGCGCGCTGTCGCAAAGCTCAAGGAAACCGGCCAGCTCAACGAGGCAACGCTGCGCGGCTTTGCCCTGCAGCGGCGCTATGAGGAAACCGTCGCTGCGCTCGCAGCATTGTCCGAGTCCACCGTCGAGGTCATCCGGCCCCTGATGCAGAGCCTGCGCGATGACGGCCTGCTGGTGCCCTGCCGCGCGGCGCTGCTGAGCTGGGAAACGACCAGCGCCGTGCTGGAAAGCCGCTACGCCACCGGCACGATGAAGCCCGCCGACCTCGCCAAGGCCAAAGGCCATTTCGCGAGGATGACGCCGGAAAACGCAAGGCGCACGCTCAGGTTCTGGCAGGTGCGGGCGTCGTAAGCGAACAAGGGGCGCGCGCTATCGCCAAACTCACGGTGTCATCACCCGAAAGCGGGTGATCCAGTATTCCAGAGGCAGTGGTGGGATACGGAGGAGCTGCGGCGTACTGGGTCGCCCGGTCCCGTCTCCGCCAAGGCTTCGACGAGGCTCGCGAACTCAGGGCCGCCGAAGCTTCAGCGAAGGCGGCAAGCCGGGGGACCACAGCGATCATGTGGTGAGCCGCTCGCCATCCTCACCGCCAATCCTGAGCGGCACGACGCTTCCCACCTCTGCCCGCGCGACCACTACCGGCAGATAATGCTCCGTGCGGCCCTGGCTGTCGCTTTCGATCAGCACCTCGCGGGTCGCGCCGACCTCAGCCTGTAGCCGGCGCTGCAATGCCGCTTCGCCGGCCGCACGCAGGCGTTTCGCGCGATCTTTGATCACCGCGCCCGCGACCTGCGGCATCCGCGCGGCCGGGGTGCCGGGGCGCGGCGAATAGGGGAAGACGTGCAGGAAGGTGAGACCGCATTCCTCGACGAGATCGCGCGAGCGCGCAAACATCTCTTCCGTCTCGGTCGGAAAGCCCGCGATGATGTCGGCGCCGAGCGCGATGTCAGGCCGCAGGCGGCGCACCTGCTCGCAGAATGCAATTGCGTCCGAGCGCGAATGCCGCCGCTTCATCCGCTTCAAAATCATGTCGTCGCCGGATTGCAGCGACAGATGCAGATGCGGCATCAGCCGCGCATCGTCGGCGATGGCGTCGAGCAGGTCGCTATCTGCCTCGATCGAATCGATCGATGAGATGCGCAGGCGCTTCAGCTCCGGCACATGCCGCAAGATCTGCTTCGTCAACATGCCGAGCTTTGGCGCGCCCGGCAGGTCGGCGCCGTAGCTCGTGAGGTCGACGCCGGTCAGCACGATCTCGGCATGGCCGCGCTCGGCTAGCGCGCGCACCTGCTCGACCACCGCGCCCATCGGCACCGAGCGCGAATTGCCGCGGCCGAACGGGATGATGCAGAAGGTGCAGCGATGATCGCAGCCGTTCTGCACCTGCACGAAGACCCGCGGCAGACCGCTCGCAAAGCCGTCGATCAGATGCGGTGCCATAGCCTTCACCGCCATGATGTCGCTGACCGCGATCTTGTCATTCGCGCCGATATCGAACGCGGCACGCGCCTCGCGCCAGGCCATGGCGTGCATCTTGTCGTCATTGCCGACGACGCGATCGACCTCGGCCATGCCCGCGAACATCTCGCTTTGCGTCTGCGCCGCGCAGCCGGTAACGACGATGCGCGCACTGGGCCGCTCGCGCTTCAATTTGCGGATCGACTGCCGCGCCTGCGCCACCGCCTCATTGGTGACCGCACAGCTATTGATGACGATGGTGTCCGAGAGCCCCGCCCTCTCCGCCTCGCGGCGGATCACCTCGGCCTCGAAGGCGTTGAGGCGGCAGCCAAAGGTCAGGACCTCGACGCCCATCAGGCGACCGAGGCGAACAGCGCCGGATCGAAATTGCCTTCATATTCGAAGGTCGCCGTGCCCGTCATCAGCACGTGATCGTCGCGCTCGCGCCATTCGATGCCGAGCTTGCCGCCGGGCAGCGTGATCTCGACGCTGCGGTTGGCGCGCTTCAACCGCGCCGCGGCCACCGCCGTCGCGCAAGCCGCCGACCCGCAAGCCTTGGTGAGGCCCGCACCGCGCTCCCAGGTGCGGATCGTGATGTGATCGCGATCGACGATGTGGGCGAGCGTGATGTTGGCGCGCTCGGGGAAGATCGGATGGTTTTCGAGCAGCGGACCAAAACGTCCGAGGTCATAGGCGTTGACGTCGTCGACCCAGAAGACCGCGTGCGGGTTGCCCATGCTCACCGCGGACGGCGAATGCAGGATCGGCTTGTCGATCGGCCCGATCTGCAACTCGATGTAACGGGTGTCGCGAAACTCCTCCGCCAGCGGAATGTCCTGCCAGCCGAATTTCGGTGCACCCATATCGACGGTATAGAGATCGGGGGTAGATCCCTGCCAGCAGTTCAAAAGCCCCGCGGCGGTCTCGAACGTCGCGGCGGTCTGCCCGGTCTTTTCAAAAATACGCCGCACCACGCAGCGCATGCCATTACCGCAGGCGCCGGCCTCCGAGCCGTCATTGTTGTAGATGCGAATGAAGGCCTCGGTGCCGTCGAGCCGCGGCTTCTGGAGCACCATGAGCTGGTCGTAGGGCACGCCCTTCGCGGAGGCGACCGCGCGCGCGTCATCCGGCGTGACCGAGGCGGCCGAATCCCGCATGTCGACAACGACGATCTCGTTGCCGATGCCGTTCATCTTGGCAAATGCGTGATTGGCGAGCGCGCTCATGAAATGTCCTGAATTTCGCCTGCCTTATATGGCGATCATGGCACGGTTGGCCAGTCATTTGCAGCGTGTGCCCTATGACGCATCTGTCATGGGACGAATTTGGGCCATGCGTGTTAGATAGGCGCGTTCGCGCGAACCGGGACGCGCACGTGGTACAAGAAATGCGGGCAGGAGCTTACTTGCCTTGGGGAGACACGTAATGACGAGCTTTTTCCGTCCGTTTTTGGCCGCGGTGATCCCGGCAGCCGCCATTACCCTCTGCCTCTCCGGCGCGTTCGCGCAATCGCCGACCCCGGCACCGGCAGCCTCCGCGAACCCCACGCCGGCTCCGTCGGCCTCGCCCTCCCCGGCCGCCAGCGCATCGCCCTCACCTGCGACGTCCCCATCGCCGGCTCCGGCGGCCAGCGCCTCCCCCTCGGCCAGCCCGACGGCGCCCCCCGCAGCAGCCACTGTCTCTTATACACAT
>NZ_JBANBJ010000139.1:0-9086 GCF_059803515.1 Bradyrhizobium sp. UFLA05-125
GGTGTCGATATCGGCTTGATCAACTCGGTCGGCAACGTTGTCGACGCTGACGTCGATGGGATCCCTCTCCAGACGCACGTCGCGATGGCCGATCTGATCTCGGCGATCGTTCGGCCAGCGTTTCGCTGATAGCCGAGAAAGGCACGCAATGTCGACCGGAGCAACCGTACCCTTCCTCGATTTGCGCGGCATTCGCGTTTCGTACGGATCAAATGAAGTCCTGAAGGGTGTCGACCTGTCCGTCCGGCAAGGCGAAGTCGTCGTTATCATCGGCCCGAGCGGCAGCGGCAAGAGCTCGCTGCTGCGGACGGTCAACATGCTTCAGCCGGTTGCCGGCGGGGAGATCGTTCTGGACGGCGAGAACCTGCTCTCTGGCAAGCAGGACGTGAACAAGGTCCGCCAGCGTGTGGGGATGGTGTTTCAGCACTACAACCTGTTTCCGCACCTCACCGTCCTGAAAAACCTAACCTTGGTGCCGCGGCGTGTCTTGAAGGAGCCGATTGCGGAAGCGGAAGCTCGCGCCCGGGAACTGCTCGCGAAGGTCGGCCTGGCGGACAAGGCCGGCAGCTATCCGGACCAGCTTTCGGGAGGCCAGCAGCAGCGGGTCGCCATTGCTCGGGCCCTGATGATGCGTCCCCACGTGATGCTGTTCGACGAGGTCACATCGGCGCTCGACCCTCAGCTCGTGCGCGAGGTCTTGAACGTCATGAAGGACCTCGCTCGCTCCGGCATGACCATGCTTGTGGTGACGCACGAAATGAACTTTGCGCGTGAGGTTGGTGACACGCTGGTGTTCATGGCTGATGGCGTGGTTGTCGAGAAGGGAAACCCGGCCGACGTCCTCGATCGACCGAGTCACGACCGCACGCGCCAGTTCCTGTCACATGCCGACACCTGACCCGTTTTCGCGCAACTCAAAGGGACCAAAGAGAGAGGGAAACATGAAGATGCTGAAATGTTTGGCTGCGATCGCCGGCCTGTCATTTTCCGTACTTGCCTTACCGGCTATGGCGCAGTCGAAGGTCGACGTGCCGCTGCCAGCAGACCTTGCCACGCCAAAAGTTCTGACGATCGGCATCAATTGCCAGTATCCGCCTGCGGGCTATGTCGGCCTCGATGGAAAGCCAGCCGGTTTTGAGTATGCGCTTGTCAAGCGCATCGCCGCATTTGCCTTCGGCACCGAATCCGGCCTGCAGACGCAATGTGTGAACGACAGCAACCGCATCCCGTTCCTGCAATCCGGCAAGGTCGACCTCGTGCTGGCCTCGCTCGCCCGAACGCCGGCGCGCGCCGAGCAGGTCGACTTCTCGGATCCGATCTGGTTGAGCAATCTTCAGCTCGTCGTGAAGAAGGATTCGCCGATCAACAACTATGCCGACCTCACCGGGCACACGGTTGTCACAGTGACGGGAAGCACCTATCAGACCTGGCTCCAGAAGTGCCAGCCAAAGGCGAACCTAATTACTGCGCAAAGCCCGGCCGATTCCTCGACGATGTTGGTGCAGGGGCGAAGTGACGCCTTCGCTTACATCGACGTTTACGACTACAATTTTGTACAGAACAACAAGAATTTCAAAGTCGTCGGCGAACTCGCTTCACCCGCGATCCAGGGTATCGGGGTGAAGAAAGGCAATGCGGCCATGCTTGCCTGGATCAATGCCGTGATCGCCGAGATGCGCGAAGACGACGCCTTCTACAAGGCTTTCGCTGACGAAGTGAAGGATCCGAGCATGATCGCGAAGTATCGTAACGTCGTGCCGGGACCGAAAGTCAAGCTCGACTATGCGGGCGTCGATCCTCTCGAGTGTAAGTCCTGACGGTGGCGCGTGGGGCGCTCAGGCGCCCCGCGCGATCGGGCGGAGGTGCGTATCATGCAGAGCGATCTCGCGAGAGAGGTGACCGCGCTACTGGTGGGGTTGGGCAATAGCCTCCTCATCAGCGCGATCGGCATAGTGCTCGGAATCGGAATTGGGGTCGCACTTGGGGCAATACGCTACGCGCGGATCCCCATGGTCAGCCTGGTGATCGTCGGCTTCGTGAATGCATTCCGCTGCACGCCCCTCCTCGTACAGATCTTTCTCTTGTTTTACGCGCTACCGGATATCGGTATTAGTCTGACGCCATTCCAGACCTCTTGGCTCGCGCTGGCATTGTGGGGCGGCGCTTATCAAACGGAAGTATTCAGAGCGGCCTTCGACGCCGTGCCGAAAGGCGAAGTGACAGCGGCCCGCGCGCTTGGCCTACCGGCGTTCCAGACCTTTCTTGACGTCACGCTGCCGCTCGCGCTGCGCATCGCAATCACCGGAGCGACGACCACGGCGATTACGCAGTTCAGATCGTCGTCCTTTATGATCGTCGTGGGCTATCAGGAATTGACCTACGTCGCCAACCGGATCGTGTCCGATACGTTCAAGGTGTTCGAGACCTTCGGCATCGCATGTCTCATGTATCTGCTCGTGTGCAGCATTCTCAGCGTCGTGTCGCGCACCTTCGAGCGCAGGCTGGCGATTCCTGGACTGGGATTCGTTAAATGAACAATTGGGTTTGGCCGGTCGCTGCCTACCTCGGTCAGGGTCTTCTCATCACGCTGTGGATCTCGCTGCTCACCGTCGTGTTGGCGACGATTCTTGGCCTCGCGATCGCAGCGCTGTTGCAGAGCACGCGTACTTTCGTGCGCATGATCGGACGATTTTACGTCGATGTATTCCGTGGCGTGCCGTCGCTGATGATCCTCCTTTTCGTGTTCTTCGCGCTTCCACAAATTGGCGTTCGCACGGGGCCGCTGACGGCCGCTGTCATCGGACTGGGACTTTGGGGCGGATCGAACATCGGTGAGGTTCTTCGTGGCGCATTGAGTTCCATTCCACACCGCCAAGAGCAGGGCGCTCGAGCGCTTGGCTTGAGCGCAACCGAAGCTCTCGTGTTCGTCATTCTGCCGCAAGCGTTTCGGCGCGCACTACCGCCCTATGTCGGGCAGCTCACGGTTCTCGTCCAGGCGAGCGCGCTGACTTCCGTTGTTGGCGTTTCGGATCTCCTGGGATCGGCGCGTCAAATGATTGAAAGACTAGCCTATGTTGGGAGTGGACAGTCACACGCCATCGAAATCTATCTGGGCGTTTTGAGCATATTCTTCGTGATCTGTTACGCGTTGACGGCGCTGGCAAATGCTATCGAACGCCGTCTTCGATACTGAAATCGACCCGATCTTATCGCCAAGCAACGGCAATCAATAGCCGAGCATTTGTCATCGCGGCTGAAGGGGATGGAGTTCTTTGTAAAGCGGCGCGCCCCCGGGCCCCGGCTTTAGCCCAAGCCTGGCTCTCGCCCTTTCTACGCTATAGTCCGCCGCACTACCCATCGGCGCAACGTCTGTTGGATATCCGCTTCCACAGAGTTAAGTCGAATAGGAAACAACAGGCCAATCCATCGAGAACACGAATGAACCTACCCCAATCTGGCTGATCACCGCGAGGGCACTACTCCCACTCAATCATTTTGGACGATATTTCCGCGTTGATTTCCAAGCACAAATTCACAAAGCTGACGGTCAGATCCCGACGGTATGCCCGCTCTAATTCTTCGGTCTTGAATTCACAGGAAAACTTGTGCGGATCGGAGAAATGGGCACTTCGGCAAGTATCGGAGTCAATCGACGCAGTGGGCGTATGCTTGGTCGGAAGTCCCTCCGCTTGGCCACGCTTTTTTTTCCGCCCGTACCGTCAACCATCAACAATTCCCCGTCGACCACCGACGTATGGCTCGCGCAAAAAGTCCGGTTTGCGCCAGGAGCTGCCTTTCCGCGACGCCGCGTCATGCAAATTCGCGCAAAGCGTCCTTAAGACCTGGCTACACAGAGTCCCGCAAGGCGCCAAGCGGAGACAGTGCTTTCGCCAGAATACGTCTACGGATCAATCAGGACGCCCGGGTTGAGGAGGCACTGCGGATCCAGTTCCCGCTTGGCCGCCCGCAATGCGGCTGCGAAAAGTTCCGGCCGTTGCCGGTCGTACCACGGCCTGTGATCGCGGCCGACGGCATGATGATGCGTGATTGTGCCACCTGCCGCAATCAGCGCGTCGCTTGCCGCTTTCTTGATCGCCTGCCACTGCTCGAGAAGTCCGCCGTGGCGACCAAGAGCATGGAAAGTGAAATAGGGTGCAGGCCCGTCCGGGTAGACGTAAGTGAAACGGCAAGTCACTTCACCCCTGACGCCAGTTGCTTCAAGAATGGCGCGCTCGGTCGCCCCTTTGACGTTGTCGTGAAAGCCTTCGAACTGATCCCAGGTGATGGCAGTCTCGAACGTATCGTTGACAAGCCCTGCGGGCGTCAGAAATTCGCGCGCATAGGGCATCCGAATGAATGCGTTGCGCCAGACGCCCGCCGCACCTTCCAGATGTGCGCCGCCCGCCTCTGCCGGCTCCGGCGTTCCCCGATGGTCGGTGCAGCATTCCAGCGCGCGCGCTATCCAGGCGTCCATCGGATGATCGCCCGACTCGAAGGCGAGCACCATGATGGCAACGCTCCCATCGGCTGCACCGGTGTTGAAGGCCTCCTGTGAGTCCAGGATCCGACAATTTGATGGATAGAGGCCCGCTTGCGCGACTGCGCGCACGGCGCGCGCAGCATCGAAGAACGACGGAAAACGAACGGATGCGCCGGCGCGGAATTTTGGACGGGGCTGCAATCGCATCCAGGCGCGCGAAATCACACCCAAAATTCCTTCCGAGCCGATGAACATCCGGTCGGGACTGGGACCCGCACCCGACCCGGGAAGCCGGCGCGTTTCGACCACACCAGCTGGCGTCACGACGCGCAGGCTTTCGACGAAGTCGTCGATGTGAGTGTGAAGGCTGGCGAAATGGCCGCCCGATCGGGTCGCAATCCAGCCGCCGAGCGTCGAGTATTCAAAACTCTGCGGGAAGTGCCGCAACGTAAAACCATGGGGCTTGAGCTGGTTTTCCAAAGATGGGCCATAGGTGCCGGCTTCAATCAATGCAGCGCGAGATACCGGATCCACTTCGACGACTTTAGCGAGATTGCGCAGGTCGAGGGTAACGGCAGCTTTATGCTTGATGCCGTCAACCCGCGGCTCGACTCCACCGCAGACACTGGATCCGCCCCCGAAAGGCGTCAGCGAAGCGCCGACAGAACCCGCCCAGTCCATCACGGCGGAAATCTCCGCCTCATTGCGCGGATAGGCCACGACGTCGGGCGCACAATCGTAGTTGCCGAGCATCGCTCTGACGTAGTCCGGATATGACTTCCCATAGGTGTGCGCGGCGCGATCGTAGCGTTCCGCCGTGCAGAAGAGTGACAGCGAAGCCGGCGGCAGCACGCGCGGCTCCCGCAGGAAGAGGTCTTCAAGGCGCGGGACGACGATCGTATCGAACTCGCCAGCTCCAAACTTCGCATGATAGCGGCCGAGAACAAACTTTCGCTCCTCTGCGCTCATACCTTCTCCTTCGCGGCCCCACCCGTAATATTTCAGCCTTGCGTCCTCCATGAGGGGTCCCTCCCGGTTCTTTGAGAGTTTCTGAGATCGAAGAGAAACTTCTGAACCACGGGGCCGCTGAAGGCGACCTCGGTCGATCGAAACGATACGCTTCCAAGGCAGAACGTGAAGGCCCGGCATCGCTGCTGGGCCCTTTTTTCTTGAGCGCCGAACGGTTGGATTCAGAAGTCCATGCCGCCGCCCGGGGGCATGGCGGGTCCGGCTCCGGCCTTCTTCGGCAGCTCGGCGACCATGGCTTCGGTGGTAATTAGAAGCGCCGCGACCGAGGCTGCGTTCTGGATCGCGACGCGAACCACCTTGGTCGGGTCGATGATGCCCTTGGTGACGAGATTACCGTACTCGCCGGTCTGGCTGTCGAAGCCGAACGAATACTGATCCTTCTCCAGGATCTTGCCGACGATCACCGAGCCGTCTTCACCGGCGTTGATCGCGATCTGGCGGGCCGGCGCGGACAGCGCCTTGCGCACGATCTCGACGCCGGTCTTCTGGTCGTCGTTCTTGGTCCGGATCCCCTTGAGATGCACGGAGGCACGAAGCAGGGCGACGCCGCCGCCCGGGACAATGCCTTCCTCGACGGCCGCACGGGTCGCATGCATCGCGTCATCAACGCGATCCTTGCGCTCCTTGACCTCGACCTCGGTCGCGCCGCCGACGCGGATCACCGCGACGCCGCCCGCGAGCTTGGCGAGACGCTCCTGGAGCTTCTCACGGTCGTAGTCCGAGGTGGTCTCCTCGATCTGCGCCTTGATCTGGGCCACGCGCGCCTCGATGTCGGCCTTCTTGCCGGCGCCGTTGACGATCGTGGTGTTCTCCTTGTCGATCATCACCTTCCTGGCGCGACCGAGCATGTTGAGCGTGACGTTCTCGAGCTTGATGCCGAGGTCTTCCGAAATCGCCTGGCCGCCGGTCAGGATCGCGATGTCCTGCAGCATGGCCTTGCGGCGATCGCCGAAGCCCGGAGCCTTGACGGCCGCGACCTTCAGGCCGCCGCGCAGGCGGTTCACGACCAGGGTCGCGAGCGCTTCGCCTTCGACGTCCTCAGCCACGATGACTAGCGGCTTGCCGGTCTGCACCACGGCCTCGAGCAGCGGCAACATCTCGTTCAGCGAGGAGAGCTTCTTCTCGTTGATCAGGATGTAGGCGTCTTCCATTTCAGCGCGCATCTTGTCGGCATTGGTAACGAAGTAGGGCGAGATATAGCCGCGGTCGAACTGCATGCCCTCGACGACGTCGAGCTCGGTCTCGAGCGACTTGGCTTCCTCGACGGTGATGACACCCTCGTTGCCGACCTTCTTCATGGCATCGGCGAGAAACTTGCCTACTTCGGCATCGCCATTGGCGGAGATGGTGCCGACCTGGGCGATCTCCTCGTTCGAGGTGACCTTCCTGGAGTTCTTCTCGAGGTCCGCAACGACGGCGTCGACCGCGAGGTCGATACCGCGCTTGAGATCCATCGGGTTCATGCCGGCGGCAACCGATTTGGCGCCTTCACGGACGATCGCGGCGGCGAGCACGGTCGCGGTGGTAGTGCCATCGCCGGCGGCATCCGCCGCCTTCGACGCCACTTCCCGCACCATCTGCGCGCCCATGTTCTCGAACTTGTCCTCGAGTTCGATCTCCTTGGCGACGGCAACGCCGTCCTTGGTGATGCGGGGCGCGCCGAACGACTTGTCGAGGACGACGTTGCGGCCCTTTGGACCGAGCGTGACCTTCACGGCGTTGGCGAGGATCTCGACACCGCGGAGCATGCGGTCGCGGGCATCGACCCCTAATTTGACTTCCTTAGCTGACATATTTGTCCTCCCCGAATTGAAATTCGTCTCTCACCTGCGAGGCAGCATAGGCAGGCGCTCCTCAGGGGTGAGCATTTGCGGCGGTCAGCGTTAGGCCGCCTTCCTGGAGCCGGCGACGTCGGTGAGAACACCCATGATGTCGCTTTCCTTCATGATCAACAGCTCCTGGCCGTCGATCTTGACCTCGGTGCCCGACCACTTGCCGAACAGCACGCGGTCGCCGACCTGGACGTCGATCGGGATCAGCTTGCCGCTCTCGTCGCGGCCGCCGGGGCCGATGGCGATCACTTCGCCCTGGGAGGGCTTCTCCTTGGCCGTGTCGGGAATGATGATGCCCCCAGCGGTCTTCTGTTCGGCCTCGATGCGCTTGACCACGAGGCGGTCGTGAAGCGGACGGAATTTCATGCGATCCTCCCTCTTTAGTGATTGTTGCTGGATTGGCCGTCGCAATGAGCCAGTGATCGCCGCTCCTCACATAAGCCTGTGACACTTGGGCGCAAGGGTTTCGACCCATGTCGCCTGTTGGCCCACACAGCGGTTGGCATGTCCGCTATCCCGCCGCGGTCAGGGAGCAAGCAGACATCCGGCAACCGGGCCAAAAGCGACGCGATTGACCCCATCCCGACGTTGCGCCCTCAAGGGCGGGAACGTGGTATCCTCCGTTACCGAGGGGACGGTTCAATGAAGCGGCGGACCCTGGGCTCAGCCGGTGCGATCCTGCCGACGGAAGGCCGGTCCGATCAGGGTTAGCGCCCCGTGTGGTAGCGCATGTTGCACGGCCCCTGACGACAGTGGCCGCGAAGCGTACGACTACATACAGATCTGAAGTTTGCGCTGCGGGGTCGCGAGGAGGATCAACGTCGTGAAGCGGGACTTCGACCTCATCGTTTATGGCGCGACGGGCTACACCGGCCGCCTCATCGCCGAATATCTGGCGACGTCCTATCGCGGCGACGATGCGCCATCCTGGGCGATCGCGGGTCGCTCGACCGACAAGCTCCAGAAGGTGCGCGCCGATATCGGCGCACTGGACGATTTGCCGTTGGTCACGGCGGATGCCGCCGAGCCGGCCAGCCTGCGTTCGATGTGCGAGCGTGCGGCCGTAATCATCACGACGGTCGGGCCTTATCAGCTCTACGGCCCCGAGCTCGTGGCGGCCTGCGCTGCCACGGGAACAGCCTATGTTGATTTGTGCGGCGAGCCGGTTTGGATGCGGCGCATGATCGACGCCCATCACGAAGAGGCGAAACGAACCGGCGCGCGCATCGTCTTCTCCTGCGGCTTCGATTCCATCCCGTTCGATCTCGGCGTGCTCACGTTGCAGGAGAAGGCGCGCGAGAAATTCGGACGCTCTGCACGGCGGGTCAAGGCCCGCTTGCGCAAGGTGAGAGGCAGCATGTCTGGCGGCACCGCGGCAAGTGCTCAGGCGACATTGGCCTCCGCGGCACGCGACCCGACCCTGATCCGTCTGTTGAGTGATCCCTTCGCGTTGACGCCCGGGTTTACCGGGCCGTCTCAACCGTCGGGCCTCATCCCCGAATACGACCCCGGCACCAGGGTGTGGCTCGTGCCATTCCCAATGGCGCCGATCAACACCAAGAACGTGCACCGCACAAATTTCCTTTTGGGTCATCCCTACGGCACCGACTTCGTTTACGACGAGATGATGGTCGCGCCGGGATTTGGGGAAATCGCCCACGTGACAACGGAGACCTTTGCCACGATGGTTTCCCTGTTCCGGACCGGCGGTCTCAAACCCGGCGCCGGCCCCACTCGGGAAGAGC